>JAEZQN010000342.1 GCA_023441145.1 Bacillota bacterium | reverse complement strand
CTAGGTTTAAAGGGTAATACCTATAATGATGATTCCACATTGTCTAAACTTGGTAATTATGCTTCCATGTTTGGTTTTGGATCACCAACTGGAATTGAACTTCAATCCGAATATGTTTCCAAGATATCAGATGATCAAGGGGTTCGTACTGCTATTGGACAAGGTACCAATAACTTTACTCCTGCCAGTCTATCTAAATATGTAACAGGACTTTCTAATAGAGGAACTGTTTATGATTTATCTATTATTAATAAAGTAGTAGATGTAAATGGAAATACAGTATTACAGAATACTCCTAAGATATATAAGGAACTTACTAATATCAATGATTCCTATTGGGATGCTGTTTTAAAAGGTATGGAAATGGTAGTGAATGGTGATAGGAGTTCTATTAAGAAATTATATAAGGATCTCAATGTCACAGTAGCTGGTAAAACTGGTACTGCTCAGGAAAGTAAGAACGATCCTGACCATGCATTATTTGTATCCTATGCACCTTACGATAATCCTGAGATTAGTGTTACCACAGTAATTCCTCATGGATATGCTTCTGGTAATGCTGCTGAACTGGCTAGGAATATTTATAAGTATTATTTCAATGTAGGTGATAGAACGTCTTTATTAGAAGCTAAGGTAACCACTCCTGAGCTTAGTACTTCTCTACATGACTAAATATATAGGAGTATAGATTACCTTCTATGCTCCGTGATTTCATTACTCAATTTAGTGAAATCTATTAGGAGGTTTTTATGAATAATTCAGTAATAATTAAAGGCACCAAATCCGGAATTATTGTTGTACTGGATAATCAGATACCCTTTCATGATTTGAAGCAACATATAGCGAATAAGTTTTTAGAATCCAAGAAGTTTTTAGGTAATGCTTCTATGGCAATAAGTTTTGAAGGAAGAGATCTATCCTTAGAAGAGGAAAGAGAAATTCTTGATATCATTAACGCCAACTCAGATTTAAAGATTATGTGTATTGTTTCAAATGATGAAGCCTTAGAGGCACAATTTAAAAAATCACTGAATGACCGGTTAATGGAGTTATCCTCAAGCACAGGGCAGTTTTATAAAGGAAACCTTCGTTCCGGACAGGCATTGGAATCTGAAACAAGTATCATCATTATTGGGGATGTCAATGCTGGTGCAAAAGTAGTTTCAAAAGGTAATGTTATTATACTAGGAAGTTTAAAGGGCAATGTTTTTGCGGGAGCTGCTGGTAATGAGAATTCTTTTGTTGTCGCTCTTGATATGAGACCAGTACAGGTACGAATTGCTGATATAATTGGCAGGGCTCCTGACAAACCTTTAAAAGACAGTGCAAAAGAAGCTAAGATTGCATTTATAGAAGACGGCAATATTTACATCGAGCCATTAACAAAAGATGTAATAAATGATATTAATTTATTCTAGTAAGAAATAGTATGGAGGATGCTTAGATGGGTGAAGTAATAGTTATAACATCTGGAAAAGGTGGAGTAGGTAAGACTACTACAACCGCAAATGTGGGAACTGGTTTGGCAAAATTAAACAAGAAAGTAGTATTGATCGATACTGATATAGGTCTTCGTAACTTAGATGTAGTTATGGGCCTTGAGAATCGTATTGTTTACAATCTAGTAGATGTTATTGAGGGGAATTGTAGAATAAAACAAGCCCTCATAAAAGATAAAAGATATCCTAATCTTTATCTATTACCTTCTGCCCAGACTAGAGATAAGAACTCTGTATCTCCAGAGCAGATGAAAAAATTAGCTGCAGAATTAAAGGATGAATTTGACTATATATTGTTAGATTGTCCAGCTGGTATTGAGCAAGGATTTTTAAATGCCATTGCTGGTGCAGACAGTGCATTAGTAGTTACAACTCCTGAGGTTTCAGCTGTACGTGATGCCGACCGTATCATTGGTCTTTTAGAGGCACATGAAGTGAAGAAGACTAATTTAATTGTTAATAGACTTCGTACTGATATGGTAAAACGTGGTGATATGATGTCTGCTGATGATGTTGTTGAAATTCTTGCCATTGATCTAATTGGTGTAGTACCAGACGACGAAAATATTGTTGTTTCTACCAATCAAGGTGAACCTTTAGTAGGTTCTGACAGCTTAGCAGGTAAGGCATATATGAACATATGCCGTAGAATTATTGGAGAGGAAGTACCTTTATTAGATCTTAATGTAAAACCAGGATTAATGAGTAAGCTGGCGCATCTATTAAAAAAGAACTAATGATGAGGGGGAAGAAAAATGAGTTTCGCAGATTTTTTCAAAAAGAAGACTTCCAGTAGTGTAGCAAAAGATAGACTTAAACTAGTATTAGTCTCAGACCGAGCTAATTGCTCTCCAGAGATTATGGAACAGATTAAGAATGATATAATCGCTGTTATATCAAAATATGTTGAGATTGACACTGCTGGACTTGATATTAAAATCACCCAGACAGAATCTGAAGGTAATAATGGCAGTGTACCTGCGTTGTTTGCCAATATCCCTATTAAAGATTTAAAGTCGGGTAAGAAATAATAAGGAAGAATTTCCATGTTTAATTTTAAACAATATAATTTTAAGCGTCTTAATGTAACACTTATCGTTATCGTTTGTATATTATCCTTAATCAGTTCCTATGCTATAAAATTATCTGGTGGAGACTCTTCTTACATTAGACAATTATTTGGTTTAGGACTTGGATTAATTATTATCACTACGGTAGCATTAATTGACTATCACTTTATTGCAAGGTTTGTAGTCATCTATTATATAGCTGTAATTGTTATGTTGATTTTAGCTAGATATAGTCCACTAGGAACAGATTTAGGTACCTATTGTTATCGTTGGATAGATCTTAAGATAATAAATCTACAACCTTCTGAACTGGCTAAGATAGCCTTAATATTAATACTAGCCGTATTATTTACTCGCTTAGAAAGTAAGATGAATAAGTTTTATATAGTATTACTAGCAGGTGCTATTACAATTGTTCCTACTTTGTTGATATTCAATCAGCCTGACTTATCTTCAAGTATGGTAATGATTTTCATTTTTGTTGTAATGATTTTTACTGCTGGGTTAAGTTATAGGATTATATTACCTACATTAGGCGTATTAATTCCTTCTTTCATTGCGTTTGGCTGGTATTTGCTTCAGCCGGGGGATAAATTCTTAATTAAGGAATATCAGGTACAGCGATTACTTGCCTTTTTAGAACCTGATAATCCAGCGTATGCACTCAAAGAAAATTGGCAGCAATTAAGCTCTATTCAAGCAATTGGTACTGGCAAACTATATGGCAAGCTATTATCAGAAGGTGCATCTACACCGCGAAACTATGATATCGTTGGAGTTAATGAAAGTGACTTTATATGGAGTGTAATAGGAGAGGAATTTGGATTTATTGGATGCTGTATTATCCTATTACTCTTAGCTATTATCATATTTATTTGCTTGTCAATCGCTAGAAAAGCCAAAGATAGACTAGGTAAGTTAATTGCACTTGGGATATCCGCTATGTTTATGTTCCAGGTATTTGCTAATATTGGGGTAGCAACGATGATATTACCAAACACGGGGTTACCATTACCATTCCTCAGTAATGGTCTAAGTTCTTTGATTAGTTGCATGATTGCAATTGGTCTAGTGCTAAATATTGGGCTTCAACAAAAAAACAACGTTAGGGGGTAACAGCTATGAATATTGGTTTAGTTGCACATGATGCAAAAAAGAAGCTTATGCAGAATTTTTGTATTGCTTATCGCGCTATTCTAAGCAAAAATGAATTATATGCAACCGGAACTACTGGACGACTTATTGAAGAAGTTACAAACCTATCTATTCATAAATATTTGGCTGGCCATTTAGGTGGAGAACAACAGTTAGGTGCGCAAATCGAGCACAATCAAATAGATATGGTGATTTTTTTAAGAGACCCTTTGTCTCCAAAATCCCATGAGCCTGATGTAAATAATGTAGTTCAGTTATGTGATAC
>JAEZQN010000330.1 GCA_023441145.1 Bacillota bacterium | reverse complement strand
ACTTAGCATAGTCCTTTGCATAAACATGGATAAATTCAACATTTTTCTTCAACCTTTTATCTTGACCTCCTCCACTTGCTCCCGCAATATTTTTCATCTTTACAGTTATTGTATTAATATAATTTTTTCTTCCAAAAACCTCATCACACAATACCTTTAAATAAGCTTGCTCTTCATCATCAATTTGGATAAATATACTTCCTTCATCCGATAGTAACCTATTTAATATTTCTAATCTTGACTTCATCATATCTAACCATATGCTATGTTCTAGATTATCGTCATAATGTTCAAATGCACTTCCAGTATTGTATGGTGGGTCGATATAAATACATTTGATTAACCCTGAATACTCTTCTTCTAAAGCTTTCAACGCCAATAAATTATCCCCATGTATCATTAAATTATCTTTTTCTTCTGAACCATAACATTTTTCCTTATCTAATACCAAAATCCTAGGTTCTACCTTAACTTCTTTTTCTTTTCCAATCCATGTTAACTCTAGTTTCTGATTTAAGCCCATCTTCATTCCCCTTTATACTTAAATAATTTCCCATCGTAACTTAAATAATTCCTCTACTTGTTGTCTACCCTTTAAATGCTGTTCTACGCTTTTTTGCAGTTCTTCATTTTTTCGTTCTATCTTTTCGTGCTCATCATGCTCTACTTTAATTTTTTCGTATCTTTTCTTTTCTAAACTTACTAATTGTGCTTTAAATGCTATAGCTTCCTCTAATGTACATGCTTGCGTACGATTCTTCTTAATCTCTGATATTTCACGTTCTATTTGTTTGATTTCTTTTTCTATGCCTTGTTTCAAATCTTCTGTCCATGCATCAATCTTTTCACATTCTTCTTGATAATACATAAAGTCACTTTCCTTAATTTTTTGCAATGTTTGTTTCATATGATTCTGCCTTATCTGAATGATTGCATCTGCTAATACTATTTGTTTCTGAAGTTCACATTGTTTTACTGGTAACTCCATAAGCCTCATTGCTATTTCTTGATCTATTATGACGCCATCGTCTGTTACTGCTGTTACAACGAGTTGCTCACTGTATTCGAAAGATTCATTAATTAATTTATCTATTACTAAATAACCTGTTTTAACCTGTAACTGCTCCAAAAAGCTGATTTTATTTAGGCTTCCTGTATAATCAAAAACTACCGTACCGCTATCCACTTTTTTAGCCTGGGCCTTTTGAAGAACACTCTGTACTAATGGATGCTCCATTCGTATAAAGTAATCTTGGTATACCTCACTAGATTTCCAATTGATATTATAATAGCCCTGTGTTGCAAGTGCACCTTTATAAAAGAATCTTCTTTCTTCTACCTGTTCTATCTCATCACCTAGTTCTGCTCTTAGTAAGCCATATAACCACTTTTCATATTTGGACAAACTATGACATGTTTCATCATTACGTATTTTAAGTAAATTACTAACCTCATCATCAAAATTCTCTAAAAGTGCTTGTTTTGTATTGGTTATTTTAGATTGTATCTGTTCTTCTAATTCTTGTTGAATTTCATCAAAAGCTTTTTTTATGGTTTCTACATCTCGTGTCTTTTGATAAATCTCTATGATACGTCTTTCAAAGTCAATCCCACTTTCAATGGTGCCAAGTACTTCATCTGAAGAACCAAAAACTCCTTCAAACAACTTAAATTTTTCATCTAGAATCTCATAAACTCTTTGTTCCGCTTGATTCTTAGTATTTAAAAAGTTAAGGACAACAACATCATTTTTTTGTCCATAACGGTGGCACCTACCGATTCTTTGTTCTATCCGCTGTGGATTCCAAGGTAAATCATAGTTGACAAGTAATGAACAAAACTGAAGATTAATTCCCTCTGCTGCTGCCTCTGTCCCTATTAAAATACTGGCTTCTTCTCTAAAGGCTTCTACAACTGCTGCTTTCATATCTGCTTGTCTAGAACCTGAAATAACGTCTTCTCCTTTGTGCTTTTCGAGCCAATCACTATATATTGCCTTTGAGCCCACGTCACTATTAGAACCATTCAAAAACACAATTTTATCCTTATATCCGTTATATGTAAGTAGGTTAAACAAATATTCTTGTGTTCTTTTTGATTCTGTAAAAATAACGGCCTTTCGTTTTGCTCCTATCTCTTCAGCTTTATTAAACGCTTTTTCTAATGCTTGGAGAAGGTTTTGTCCTTTTGCATTAATTGTGATACTTTGAGCTAATCTTAAGTATTCCTGTAAGCATTCTAACTCTTTTCTAATTTCATCCCTATCTTCTACTTGATTAAAATACTCTTCTACTTCTTCATCATCCCATTCCTCTATAAGCTCATCTAGATTATCATAATCATCCAACTCTAGATTACTCTCTATGCCTTCCAGCATATCTTCAAGCCTTTTGATCAATGACTGTAGTGTTCCAGCAATAGCAAATGATGATGAAGCTAATAACTTCCATAATACGGTCGTCATTAATTTTCGTTGACTATTAGGTAGTGCATATAACTTTTCACTTTGAAGATATTCTGCCACCTTGTTGTATAAAATTTCTTCTTCTTTACTAGGCTCATATTTTTCTAAAAGAGGAATTCTCTTTGTATAAGGTACATATTCTACTACTTGCTTTCGTAACGTTCTTTTGCAAAAAGGACTAATACGCTTCTTTAAGAAATGGTTACGAATATCTTCATTATCTACATTGACATACATCTCCTTAAAGGTTTTTACATCACCAAAAACATGATCATCAATAATACTTACAAGTCCATAAAGTTCCATCAAAGAATTTTGCAATGGTGTAGCTGTTAGAAGAAGCTTCTTTCTTCCTTTTAATGCTTGCTTAAGAGTATTTCCTAATACATTAGACTTTTTATAGACGCTTCTTAATTTATGTGCTTCATCAATAACCACCAAATCCCATTTTATTCTAGCTACATCAGCTGTATTTCTTGCTGCAAACTGATACGAACAAATTACTATTTCTCCACTTCTATCAAATGGATTATGTATGCCCTTCTTCTTTTCATAATTATAGTTTTTACCTTCTAAAATAATGCCATTTAAATAAAACTTCTCTCCTAGTTCTCCACGCCACTGATTCCTTAAAGATGCAGGAACAATGAGAAGTATCCTTCGCTTTCTTTCTGCCCAGTATTGAGCCATGACAATTCCTGCTTCAATGGTCTTTCCCAAACCAACTTCATCCGCAAGTATAACGCCATTTGAGAGCGGTGATCGAAGTGCAAACAGTGCTGCGTCTATCTGGTGCGGATTCAAATCCACTCTAGCCCCTCCTAATGATGTAGCTAGGCTCTCTATACTACTACTTGGTCTTTTAAGAGTAAGTTGCGTTGCAAAATACTTTGAATGAAAGGGTGTATATTCTCCTTTGTACATACTCTTTATCCCCCCATACTATAATCTACTCATCTCATTGTTATAATTTTAAGTTAATTCTCTATATTTTTCAACTTTTTATCATTCCTCATAAAATTATATAATGTTTTATTTTTATACATAAATAAAATTATTATAAATTAGTTTGTATTTAACTGCGGAAGTAATAAAACATTTTTATTTATCCCATATAAAAGGCAGAACAATTTCATAACATTGCTCTGCCTTTAAAATTATCATCTGTAAATTTATAATTCTGTCACTTAATTACCACTAAACATATTATTTTATTCTACCTAGATACTGTAACTCCTTGATAATAATGTTTTAAAATCTCATCATAAGTATAACCAGCTTTTGCCATGCCTTTAGCTCCACTTTGTGACATACCTACCCCATGTCCATAACCTGCTCCATAAATGGTCATATTACC
>JAEZQN010000320.1 GCA_023441145.1 Bacillota bacterium | reverse complement strand
CCTTAACTTTGGTGAATTGGGTGAAACTGTATTATATATAATGAAGAATATGGTTACGATTCATGAAAGCCAAATTCCATTATATACGACACCATTCCCATTCCAGAAAAATAAAATGACCGAGAATGATATACCTGCTATTCTCGCAGCAAAAGAAAATCACAAAGATATTCTGGATAAAATCAATTTACTAAGAGAAAAAGCATATGATAGTCAAAAACTACGTCCTTGGCTAACTCATTTTGATAGATTAGCAAATGCAGAGCGACGTAATGCTGTTATATATGATATGGTATTGACTGCTTTAGAATATGAAAAAGAGAAGGATATTGATAAGAAGGATAAGCTATTAGATAAAATTCTTTATTATAATGAAAAGGATTTTGATATTGTAAAAGAAATGTTCTTTGATATTAATCCGGTAAATGAAACGGGTGTGGGAAGCTGTATGTTCCCATATCATGAGATAAAACGATTAATACATAATATTAGGCATCCTGAGGCACCTGATGATAACATCATATGTTCAGGAGTAGAAGCTCTTGGATGGTTATGGCTATAAACGAAAGGGGGAATACAAAATTGAATGACAAAAAAGAAGATATAAAACCCTTGATAGAGATAAAGAATTGTACAATGGAGTTCCCAGGTGTAAAAGCACTGTCAGGTGTAAATTTTACATTAATGCCTGGTGAATGTCATGCTCTTGTGGGTGAAAATGGAGCAGGAAAATCTACACTCTCTAAATGTATCACTGGTGAGAATAGAATGACAGAAGGCGAACTATATGTAAAAGGTGAAAAGATTAAAATACCTTCCTATAATGTCAGAGAATCCCAAAGTAGAGGAATTGCTATTGTTCATCAGGAATTTACCTTAATGGATGATATGAATGGAGTAGAAAACTTATTCATAGGACGTTATATAAGGAAACACGGGTTTGTAGACTGGAAGGCATTGGATCGGCAAGCAAAGGAAATTATGGACTTTTTGCAGTGTGATGTCAATCTGCATGTACCAGTAAAACATTTAAGAACCGCAGAAAAGCAGATCATTCAATTGGCAAAGGCCATTTTGGATAATCCGCAGGTTATAATATTTGATGAGCTTACAGCTGTACTTCAGGAAAAGGATATAGAGAATATATTCCGTATCATTGAAATACTGAAGAAAAAGGGAACTGGTATTATTTATATTTCTCATCGTCTGAATGAAGTGTTTGAATGCTGTGATAGTTATACGGTATTATGTGACGGACGCTATATTAATTCTGGATATGTAGCAGATATTGATAATAACCAATTAGTTAAAATGATTATAGGACGAGAGCTGGCACATGTGTATCCACCAATTAATGAAGATCTCGGTGACATCATTCTTGAAGTGAAAGATTTGACAGCTCCAAAAGCTTTTAGAAATATCAACTTACAGGTACGTGAGGGTGAAGTAATAGGCCTTGCAGGACTTTTAGGTGCAGGTAAAACTGAGCTTGTTCAAGCTATTTTTGGTAATCATAAAATCATAAAAGGTGAGGTCAAACTTAAGGGTAAACCGGTCCATGTAAAGAGACCTTTCAAAGCGATAAAGCTGGGAATGGGCCTTGTACCAGATGAAAGAAGGACGCAAGGACTAAATCTGAATTTTAGTATTAAGGATAATATAGTACTTCCATCTATGGAAAAATTCAGAAAATTACGTATCTTACAGAATCATAAAGCAGAGTTACAGGCTGCCTATGATATTAGTGAGAAAATGAATCTTAACTATTATTCCTTATGGCAAAATGTCAGTAAGCTGTCTGGTGGTAATCAGCAGAAGATTGTTATCGAGAAATGGATGTTACGTGAAACTGAGATTTTCCTTTTGGACGAACCTACTAGAGGTATTGATATTGGTGCTAAATTTGAGATATATAATCTGATTCATAAGTTGACTAAGCAGAAAAAGGCAGTAATTCTGGTTTCACCTGAGATGGAGGAACTGATAGGTTTATGCAACAGAATCTATGTTATGTATGAAGGCGCAATTATGGATGTTGTAGAGGGTGAAAGGAAAACCCAGGAAGTCATTATCAATAATTTATTAGGAGTGAATGCAAATGAGTGATTATAAAGTAAAGTCTAAAAGGTATAATGATGGATTCAAAGCACTGCTTAGTGACTGGATGATAGCGTTCTTATTTGTTGCATTGTTTGCGATTTGTTGTTTAAACAGCAATTTCCGTACACCTACAAATATTATGAATGTACTTCGACAGGCATCATTTGTTGCAATTATTGCAATGGGTGAATTCTTTGTAATATTAATTGGTGAAATGGATATGTCCATTTCTTCCATCATAGGAACGGTATCGATTCTTTTTGCCGGTCTCACGGTAAATAATGGATGGCCAATTTGGGTTGTTGTATTGGTTGTTATATTAGTATCTGTAGTAGTTGGAGTAATCAACAGTTCTCTTGTTGTATATGGTAAAATGCCATCGTTTATTGCAACACTGGTTATTATGAATATGCTAAAAGGTGTAAATTATCTCTATTCAGACGGGTTGCCAATTTCAGGACTATCATCTAGCTTTGGAAAACTGGCACTTGGAAAAGTGGGTATTATACCGGTTGCAGTTATTATGATGCTTATATGTGCAGTGATTCTCTATGTATTTACCACACATACGGCAGTTGGCCGTAGCTTTTATGCAGTCGGAGGTAATAAGGAAGCATCAAAACTATCCGGTTTACGTGTTAACTATGTAGTAACTCTTGCATTTGTTATGTGTGGTATACTGACTTCTATTGGTGCCTTGGGACTTACTTCCAAAACTTTATCCGGTAATGTTACCTTGGGTGATAATCTTCTTTTTGATGTCATGACAATTTGTGTATTGGGTGGTACCTCACTTACTGGAGGCCGTGGACGTATTGCCGGAATTGTAATCGGTGCACTATTCTTACAGGTTATTTCCAACATTATGGTATTACTAGGTATCAATACATATTGGCAATGGGTTGTAAAGGGTATTATTCTGGTTGTCGTTGTTCTGATTGACTCCAGGTCAAAGAGAGATCAATAATTAACTTTATTGGATTCATACAGAATTATAAAAATGGAGTAAGCGATGAATAAAATAATATTTGGTCAGTTGGGAAAACTTAGAAAAGATAAAATTGAGGAATATGTTAATTTACATAACAATCCATGGCCCGGTGTTTTGGACATGATACATAGGTGTAATTTGCGAAATTATTCAATCTTTTTGCAGGGGGATATGGTATTTGCCTATTTTGAATATATCGGTGAAAATTACGAAAATGATATGAACATTATGGCAAAGGACGAAGTGACAATAGAATGGTGGAAACATACGAAACCATGCTTTGAAAAGTTCTCCATATCACCCGAGAGTGAATTCTACCACGATATGAAGCAGATATTCTATTTTGAATAAAAAGCGAAAAAAGGAAGGATAAAGATGAATTACGGAAAAAAGTCTGGGTTTTCCCAGATGCGGAATTACCGCCAGTAGGCGTAAACAATATCCCTGGACATGAATCCATAATAGTATTAAATACTGGAAAAGAAGATGCCCATCTAGAGTTTACATTATTTTATACAGATCGGGACCCAGTAAAGATTAGTGATGTAACGGTCCAGGCGGAGAAGGTAAGGTGCTTCCGTACCAATGAGGAAAAAGATTTTGGAAGCTGTATACCAACTTTGGGAGAACAGTATGCAATTGTTCTGGAAAGTGACGTAAATGTTGTTGCACAGTATGGAAGAGCAGAGCCTCGAACTGTGAACTTTTACACAACCCCGGGTTATTGTAGCAATTAACTATTAAAATAATATACAACTGGAGGAAAGAAAAATGGTTGAACATGGAACAATATTTATCCCTTACGAAGAATATAAGGAAAGGGCGAAAAAAGCCGGAGCCATATTACTAAGAGAAGGTTTAGATGCACTTATTGTAAATTCAAATGAGGCAGATTATGCAAATGCAAGATATTTCTCGGGATTCTGGCCACTTTTTGAACGTTGTGGAGTAGCAATAGCACCTAACGGCGATGCTGCATTGATGGTTGGACCTGAAAGTCGTGAATTTGCAAAAGACCGTTCTAAGATAGATAAGATCTTTGTTTTAAAAGAATATAGGGAAAGTGCTGATCCAGCTTATCCGGAATTAACCTGTGATACCTATAATGATGTATTTAAAGCGATAGGATTAACAGGCAAGAAGCTTCGTATTGGTGTTGCTAGCTTCTTAGATACTTCTGTTGTTGTTATGGAAGGAATTAAGGCAGCATTTCCTGAGGCAGAAATTGTTCGCGCGGACAAAATCATGGTGGAACTTCGTTCCATTAAATCAGAGAATGAAATTAAATGTCTGACAGAAGGCTACCGAATTGCAGAGCTTGCAACCCAACAGGTAATGAAAGAGATTAAGCCTGGAATGACCGAACTGCAAATGGTTGGTGTGGCACAGAGAGTTATTTACGAAAATGGTGGAGAGTATGAAGGATTACCTTTGTATGTATTCTCAGAAGCTTCTACTCGTCATGCTATTTCAAGACCAACCTATCGAAAATTCCAGAAAGGAGATATCGTTCAGCTGAATCTTTCTGCAAAAATTGATGGATATTCTGCATCCATTGGATATCCAATTGTACTTGGCAAACTGGAAGGCAGAAGACGTGAGGTTGTAATGTTTGGACTAGAAGCTCATAACTACATTCAGAATCACATAAAGGCAGGTGTGCCTGCAGCAGATATTGCAAAGAAATTCTATCAATTTTATGTTGATAACGGATTTAAGGATAATTTCGTATACGGACCATTACATGGAACAGGTTTAATTGAAGTGGAAGCTCCTTGGGTAGAAACTTCATCAGAGTATAACCTTAAGTCAAATATGACATTCCAGATAGATACCTTTATTGCAACCGATACCTATGGCGTACGCTGGGAGAAGGGTATTGCGGTTAGCGAAAACGGCTGCCGTGTACTGTCACCAGAAATCGGTAAGCTATACGAGCTGGAGTTTTAATTGATAAAGGAGTGATACTTTATGCAAATGGTCGACATGTTTTATAAGGAACTGGAAGATGCTAAAAGTAGAAAAGTTCCACTTATTATACCGATTGGCACGATTGAATACCATGCATTGCATGCAAGCTGTGGAACAGATACCATGGTAATCAATGGAATAATGCGTGAGTTAGAGAAAACAAAGGAAATCGTGGTATGTCCACCTATCTGGTACGGTGTTGCCAGCTATGCTGTAGCCGGTCCTGAGAGTGGTACGATACATGTGGATGTAGATACATACGAACAATATATTTACTGTATTTTAAAATCTCTGGTCTATGGTGGTTTTAAAAATATTTACTGTGTTGCTCATCATCAGACAGAAGAAGGCGGATTAATGCCTATGACCATTGCATGCCACAAAGCTGCTAAAAAGGTCACCATGGAATATATGGAGGATACTCGTGGAAGAGGCTGGTGGGGCAGTAATGATTACTGCAACTATTATGAAAATATGGGTTCTGGAGATGATCCTTTTTCGTATATTAAGGTTATACCACTAATCAGCCAGGAGGCACAGCATAAATGTGGTGGCTTTGACCATGCAGGAAAATATGAGTCAAGTCTTATGTATGCTCTCTACCCAAACAATGTTGATCTGGAACGCACGAAGGATAATACCGAGTGGTTTGCAAAAAACTCTGTTGAAACAAGTATGGAACTTGGACAGCACATGGTTCAGTGTACATTGGAAGCCTTGGAGAAGATTATTATATAATGTCTCCTGCTAAGGTAATTGAATAGTAAATACATAATTATGGGCTGTAGCTATTAACATCTTTGTCTTAATACTACAGCCCTCTTATATGGAAAGGTAGTCTAAAATGACTGAAAAGGAAAAAGCCAGAAAAGGCATTCTTTATAATGCAAATTATGATCAAGAAATATGCCTGGAAAGAGCAAAATGTCAAGAATTGTGCTATGAGTATAATCAGCTTAAGCCCTCTGATATGGAAGGAAGAGACAAACTGATTAGAAAAATACTAAGAAAGACAGGTAAAAAGCTGCTGATTGAGCAACCATTTCGGTGTGATTTTGGATATCGAATTAGTCTGGGTGAAAACTTTTATTCCAATTACAATTTAATAATTCTTGACGGTGCAGATATAGTAATTGGAGATAATGTATTTATTGGGCCAAACTGTAGCCTATATGCCGCTGGTCATCCCTTTGATATAAAGCGCCGCAATGAAGGGCTGGAGTATGCATGGCCTATAAGCATTGGCAATAATGTTTGGATTGGTGGTAATGTAACGATTATGGCTGGTGTTACAATCGGGGACGGAGCCGTGATTGGAGCCGGAAGCGTAGTTGTGAAGAATATTCCTGCAAATTCTCTGGCTGTTGGAAATCCGTGCCGCGTAATCAGAAATATATCAAAAGAGGATGATTTAAAATATATACGCTGAAATAACCAGTTAATAATAATGAAAAGGAGATGTGATACATATGAAAACGATTAAAGCCCAACCATTAACCAAAGATAATTTTTCGACTTATGGATGTTTTGCAAGTATATTAAATCCCGAAGGAAATCATTTGGGAAACTTCTATCCTGATCAAGTTCTATTTCCAGTATCAGGGGATATGCCGGTTGCATTTTCACCACTTATATGTGAAAAACCAGAAAAGATGATTGTTAAAACTGTGGAATTTCATAATACTACAGGAGAGTCCCTAATTGCTTTAGATGATGACATTGTACTACACGTTGCTCCACCATCAAAAGAACCAGTTCCAAAATTAACAGAAGCATTTATTGTTCCAAAAGGAACCATCGTTAAGTTAAATGTAGGTGTATGGCATCTGTCCGCCATACCTATTAATATAGATAGAGCCCATGTATTAATTATTTTACCAGAAAGAACCTATTGTAACGATTGTATTGTTGTGGATTATGAGGAAGAAGATTATATGGAAATAGTTTTATAAGGAATTAGGAATTTACGTATTCCAATATGATTCGTTTCAAGGGAAAATTAGGGATACAATAGGAGGAATAATCGATGGAGAAATATTTTCTTGCAATTGATATTGGAGCCTCCAGTGGAAGGCACATATTAGGTACCGTGAAAGAAAATAAAATAGTACTTGAAGAAGTGTATCGATTCTGGAATGGGATGGATAATAGAGATGGGCTACTCTGTTGGGATACAGAGAGACTGTTTGGTGAGATACTTGAGGGGATGAAAAGATGCGCCAAATTAGGTAAGATTCCTGAGAGTGTTGGAATAGATACTTGGGGTGTGGATTTTGTACTTCTTGATGGTGATGATAGAATTCTTGGCCAAGCCGTGGGATATCGGGATCATAGAACCGAGAATATGGACAAAGAAGTTTATTGTATGATCAATGAGGATGAATTGTATGCCAGAACTGGAATACAAAAGGCGATATATAATACAATCTATCAGTTGATGGCAGTAAAAAAACAACATCCTGAGTATTTAGATTGTGCTGAAAGTCTACTAATGATGCCCGACTATTTACATTTCAGACTGTGTGGTAACAAGGTACAGGAGTATACAGAAGCAACTACAAGTCAGTTGATAGATGTTAGAACCAAAGACTGGGACTATGAATTAATAGAAAAGCTTGGGTTACCTGAAAAAATATTCCAAAGAGTCTGTATGCCGGGGACGGTTATAGGTTCTTTACAGGATGAGATAGTTAAGAAAGTAGGGTATAACTGTAAAGTGGTTTTGCCTGCTTCTCATGATACGGCTTCAGCAATCATGGCAATTCCTTCATGTGAAGATAATATATGCTATATTAGTTCAGGAACGTGGTCTTTAATGGGAGTAGAACGAATGGAACCGGATTGCTCTATGGAGAGTAAAAAAGCAAACTTCACCAATGAAGGTGGTTATCAAGGAAGGTATACCTACCTAACCAATATAATGGGCCTCTGGATGATTCAATCGGTAAGAAATGAACTTGCTCCAACTTTGGAATATGAGGAGTTGTGTCAAAAAGCCTCCTTGGAGGAAATTAATGCTATCGTTGACTGTCAGGATTCCAGTTTCCTTTCCCCAAAAAGTATGGTAGCTGCAATTAAGGAATATTGTAGAAAAACAAATCAACAGGTTCCTGAAACGTTATATGAAATTGCGTCAGTGGTATACAATAGCCTTGCGTACTGCTATGCCAAAAGCCTGAAGGAAATAGAAGAATTGACGGGATGTACTTATGAAAGTATTCATGTGATTGGTGGTGGCTCACAGGCTACATATCTGAATATTTTAACTGCTAGGTATACAGGAACTACAGTGAAAGCGGGTCCAGCAGAGGCAACTGCTATCGGGAACCTATTAGCGCAGATGATACATAGTTGTGAATTTAATACACTAGAAGAGGCAAGAGCCTGTGTAGCAAAATCCTTTGATATTCTCATGTATCATAGGGATATTTGAGAACAAATTATAATAGTTGGGATAAAACAGCATTTGTTCAATGGTTATAGTATATTACTTTATTTGTGTTATAATAGTTACTGATAATCAATGGAGCTTAAGGCAAAGAAAAGCTCCTGTTAGGTGGAAGGTACATGAATGAAGAGATACTCAAGCAATTAAAAATCATTACTCCTGAGGAACAGAGAATTCTTTCAGGGGAAACGGTAATTGATAAAAACCTTTATATGTCGACTGAAAAGAATGTCATCGATGCCAGAAAGCTGTTAGATGCCGGAAAGATAATTCAGGTCCGTACACATACAAGATTTGTACATTTTCCAGAGCATAGGCACAATTACATAGAAGTAATCTATATGTGTTCCGGGAAGACACATCATGTGATTAATGGCGCAGATGTGTTTCTTGAAACTGGTGAACTCCTTTTCCTAAGTCAGAATGCAACACAGGAAATATATGCAGCTGGGGAGAATGATATTGCAGTGAACTTTATTATTCAACCAGAATTTTTTGATTACGGTCTACAGATGATAGGGTCAGAAGAGAGCCTTCTTCGAGACTTTATTATTAATTGTTTGAAGGGTGGCAGTAGTTCCTCTGGATATTTGCATTTTAAAGTATCGGATATTCTTCCTGTGCAGAATCTGGTGGAGAATCTGATCTGGACAATCATGAACAAACAGAGCAATAAGAGAAGAATCAATCAGGTTACTATGGGACTTTTATTCCTACAATTGATGAACCATATGGACAAGCTGGAGACAAATGAAGATGATGGAAGACAAAAGTTAATCATTACAGTTCTAAGCTATATTGAAGGACATTATAAAGATGGAGAACTATCAGAGCTTGCAAAAATGTTACATTATGATCTTTATTGGCTGTCAAAGGAAATTAAAAAGAGAACAGGAATGACGTATACAGAGTTATTGCAGAGAAAACGTCTGAGTCAGGCGGCGTTTCTCTTGATTACTACCAATATGTCAATTATCGATGTTGCTATGGCTGTAGG
>JAEZQN010000319.1 GCA_023441145.1 Bacillota bacterium | reverse complement strand
GCCCATGAATACGAGCAATACCATCGGCAACCTGAATTATAGTACCTACATCAGACACTTGAAGCTTTGTACTATAATTGCGAATCTGCTCCTTAATGACAGAACTAATTTCTTCCGGTTTTAAATTCATGATACCTATGCACCTTCTTTCTGTAAGTTTATAATAATACCTTTGTCATATCTTTTAATTGACTCTTAAGTGAGTTATCCACCACCCTGTCCCTAATCCGTATGACTAATCCACCAATAATGGATTCATCCACAACATAATGCATCTCTAGCATTTCGTACTGGGTTGTCTCTGCCAACCTTTGTTCTATTCTTCCTTGTTGCTTCTTTGTCAGAGCATAAGCACTGGTTACCCATACAACACCTATCTTCATATGCTCTCTGACTCGGTCCATATAATAGTTGAAAATAGAAGGTACCTCTTCATATCTTCCTTTTTCTACGATTAAAACGAAAAAACCAACCAGAGTGTCAGAAAAACGCCCTTTTAATATCTGTTCAATCACTTTTATTTTCTCTTTTTTAGAAACCTTAGGATGGCTGATAAATTTGGACAAGTCCTTATTTTCCTTTAGTACTTGAAGCATTGTCTTTACCTCTTTTGTAACTTTCTCCAATACTCCATCCTCTAAAGCCACTTCAAATAAAGCCTCTCCGTAGGTTTTTGCAACTAGCTTTGCCATGTGCTATCACCCATTTCCTTTAATGCTTCTTCCAAAAGTTGATCCTGTCTAGACTGATCGATAGAAGCTTCAATAAACTTTCCTGCCATAGCTGCTGCTACGGTTATCATTTCCTGCTTTATCTCATTTTGCACCCTACTCTTCTCAAGCTCTGCTTCTTTTCCTGCCTGCTCTACAATACGATGGGCCTCTTCTTTCGCCTCTTCAATCAAGGCGGCTTCTCGCTTTAGGGCTTTCTTTCTCGTATCAGAAAGAATTTGCTCCGCTTCTTTCTCTACGTCTTTTAACTTGGCACTATACATAAGCTTTGCTTGATTGGCCGCTTCCTTGCTCTCAGTTGCCTCAGTAAGCTCATTTTTTACAAAGTCCTGACGTTTTTGTAAGAATTTACGTGCTGGATTGAACAACAGATAGGATAAGAAAATAAACAATACGAAAATGGACAGTCCAGTAACTCCAATATCATTTAACAATTGCCAATCCAGTCCAAAGATTCGGTCCTTCATTCCCTCTTGAAGATACAAAGAGGTTGTGCTAAATCCCGTCAATATACCACTCACTTTCTGGCCTCCTTTCTCCTTTTACACCAACCTAAGTGGTAAAGAGTTTAGAAGAATGGGTTAGCAAATAACAGGATAATGGCAACTGCAAAGCCGTAAAGACCAGTTGTTTCAGCAACCGCCTGACCAAGTAACATGGTAGACATAATGTTACCTCTTGCCCCAGGGTTTCGTCCAACTGCAGATGCACCATAACCAGCCGCAATACCTTGTCCAATACCAGGTCCAATACCTGCAATCATAGCAATGCCGGCACCAATGGCTGAAGCTGCTTTAATAATGTCCGTTCCTGTAATCATATCCATAAAAAAGTCCTCCTTAAAAGTAAATTGTTTTATATCTCTTGCTTTTCTTATTCCTCTTCATAGGTCTGAGAAATAAATACCATTGTTAACATACAGAATACGTATGTTTGAATTAAACCTGAGAACAAGTCAAAGTATGCATGTAAAAATGCAGGGTAAACAAGAGTAAAGAACCATGGTAATAAGCCATAGATTAATCCCATCATTACCGTACCTGACATAATGTTACCAAACAGACGTAGAGATAAAGATAATGGTACTGCGAACTCACCGATTAGGTTGATTGGAAACAGAATAGGAATCGGTTTAAACAGTCCTGTCAATCGTCCCAGCTTCTGATATTTGATACCATTGTACTGAATCAGCACAAAAGTGATTAAACCTAGAGGTAAGGTTACACCATAATCTGCTGTTGGTGGTCTAAGCAAGAACAATCCTGCCAGGTTCGCAAATGGGAGAAAGATAAATAGGGTTCCAATATAATTGGAGAATCTCAAATATTTATCATCCCCCATATTGGCCCTTGTAAGATCATCAATTTTCTCTACAATTAGTTCCACAATATTAAGAAATGCACCTGGTGCCTTTGTAGGATCCGCTTTTCGAATCGCTATATTCGCAGCAATTGCAAATCCAAGGATTACTAACATGACAATGAAAATTGAAATATGAGTATTGGTTAGATATACCTCATGTCCAAACAGAGAATACCTATAATATCCATCAATCCCAATTCCTAAGCTACTGCTACCACCTACCTGCTTAGTAGCCTCAGTTGCTCCCTGTGTTAAAAATAGGGCAAACTGACTTACCACTCTCTCACCTTCCTTTGTTCATTATTTCATCACTATAAAGCGATTATCTTGCTGACAATGGGTTGTATAAAGGCACAAAGCTTTAAGGTAAGTAGGCCAAATAAAATACCTACTACATTAAATATGCTTGGCAACAGTACCCCTACTGCCAGGGCAGCTCCCATTATGGCCAGCCGAACAATCGATGCCAAAACCATGTACCTAGTCGCTCTTTTTTCCTCCATATCAACCGCTTTATCTAGTGTATGATACATCTGCAACAAAACGATACATGCAACTACACTCCCAAACAAAACACCTAGAATATACGCTAATTTATCATTGACTACTACCACTCCAATAACCAAAACCAAAAGGGTAGAAACTAGTAAGCCCACCATCATTTCCACTAGCGTTTTCTTCTCTTCTTTCATGATAACCTTCCTTTCGTTATATTATTCTTAGTTTCTCCCTCACTCTCTGTGTTGCATGGGGGCGTCTTCTCCCCCTGTATTCTTTCCCTCTTTAGACTGTCTAAATACCTAAGCTTAGCATCTTCCCTTGCTTTGTCCTTAGCATAAAACTGCTTTGTCAGTACATATACATTACGAAAAGCAGTCATAAACCCTAAGATAAGAAAAACAATAAACCAAAAGCCTGTATTAAACTTACGGTCTAGCTGGTATCCTATAAATATACACAAAAAAATTGGTGCCATCATAGATAGACCTATCTGGCTAATCATAATCAACCCTTTTATAACTTCATTGTTCTTTTTCATTAGATTCACCTCGGTACGAACAACCAGCACGTCCTTATTCTGCTAATTGTAATTATCATGTGTTTGTCATTTCTTCTTTATTCGCGAAAACTTGCTAATTTTATATATCTAAATGCCACATTAAATGTTATAATCGTAGAAAGCTCTTATACTAAAAGGAGGTTCTGTATGAATAAAGACATAATTCTATATCGAAAACGTATTATTCCAGAGGAACTGATTGCTCTAAAAGATGACACGATTGTATCCGCGGATGATAGATTGGTAATTACCAAGTGGGAATCTCTAAAGCCTAGAGAAGACATTGCTTATGGTTGGTCTGCCTATCTATTAGACAAGGGATTTAAGATAAGTAAAATATTTGACCACAAGGACCAACTGGTATACTGGTACTGCGATATTATTACGCATTCCTATGATGTAGACTTAAATTCTCTTACGGTAATTGATTTGCTTGTGGATGTAGTTATATTAGAGGATGGCACGGTAAGAATCTTAGACTTAGATGAACTTGCAGAAGCCATCAAGCAAGGCTTATTGTCAAAAGAAGAGGCTTGTATGGCATTAGAGCAAACGGACTTATTATTAAAGGAAATCTATTCAGGAAATTTTACAGAATATCAAAAAATGATAGAAGATTATATTGGATAATTAGGTACATAAAACGGGGCTGTCGCTTCACGATTTCCAATCGTTAAAGTGACAGCCCCTTACTTGTTATTATAAGCTAAACCATTATTCTTCCATCATATCGATTCTTCTAATATGACGTTCATCGTTGGAAAACTCTGTGTTTAAGAAGGTCTCCACAATTTTTAGTGCTAACCCTGCACCTATTACTCTACCACCCATAGCTAAGATATTGGCATTATTGTGCTCTCTAGTTGCCTGAGCACTAAAGCAATCATGACAAAGAGCTGCTCGAATACCTTTTACTTTATTGGCAGCTATTGAAATTCCAATTCCTGTTCCACAGATTAGAATTCCCTTCTCAAATTCCTTATTGGCTACTGCATGAGCTACCTCTTTGGCATATACAGGGTAATCACAGGAATCTGTACTATTGGTTCCAAAATCCTTATATGGAATATTCCTCTCATCCAAATACTTTCTTATTTCTTGTTTCAACTCAAAACCACCATGGTCTGATGCTATTGCTATCATTGATTTTCCTCCTCATGTAATTGATATATGGTTTTCTTCACTAATTGTGAAAGTTCATTAAAGCAATCCTCGTAATCCAGCAGAGTGCCTCCATAAGGGTCGATCACATCTCCCTCTAAGCCCACATACTCTTTGATGGTATATACTTCATAATCCATCTCATAGTTCTCTTGTATGTGTTGCTTCTGCTTTCCCGTCATTGTCAGAATCAGTGTGTTTTCTGTTATATCTTCCGGTAAGAGAGGGGTTGCTGTATGGTCGTCAATGGATAGGTCATTATTTTTTAATACGGCACATGCCTTTGGATTGGCTGGCTCTGGAAATAATACTACGATTCCCCGAGATGCTACATCAATACTTCCCACTGCCTCCATACGGTTATAGATGGCTTCTGCCATAGGGCTTCTACAGGTATTCCCTGTACAGACAAATATCAATTTATCATACTTCATAGCTACTTCTCCTTATCGTGTTATCACAATTTTGTTCGTTAGCTGTTGACCCCTACGATTACTCTGTTTCCTTTAGCTTTACGATCTGATATCCAGCTGCTTTTAATAGACGATTCATAATAGCCTGTCCAAATCCATCTTCTTTAAAGCTTTCCCCATATATAATATCCACCTGCAAATCATCAAACTCACGTAACACTGCATAAAGCCCGTGGGCTATGCTCTCTTCATCCTTCCTGGATCCAATGGTCTTAACAATTCCTTGGGTATAATACGCTTTAGTTTCTTCCGTAGCAATAATACCCACCGTCTCTCCCACAGACAGTTTATCCTTAGTGAGTTCGTTAATATGATCTACTACCTTCTTTATATCACCTTGAAAAACGGTTAAGTCTCCCTTTGGTGCGTAATGCTTATATTTCATTCCCGGTGCCTTAGGCTTAACATTCTTATCCTTATTCTTTGCTAAAATCGCTGAATCTACACAGACAGGTCCTAATAAAGCTTCTAGCATTTCTTTGGTTATATAACCGGGACGTAATATCATCGGTGTCTCAGAGGTCAAATCCACAATGGTAGATTCGATTCCAATTCCAACTTGTCCTCCATCTAAAATGAGCTCTAGCTTACCATCCATGTCCTCTAGTACATGCTTGGCCATTGTTGGGCTTGGTCTTCCTGAGGTATTAGCACTAGGAGCAGCAATATAGCAACCAGAAGCCTTAATAAGTGCAAGTGCAATCTCATCCTTTGGCATTCGAATTGCTACTGTATCTAATCCACCTGTCGTCCCATAGGGTACCTTACTACTTTTCTTTAACACCATAGTAAGTGGCCCTGGCCAATATGCCTTAGCTAATGTATACGCACTCTCTGGTATATCTACTGCTAATTCCTTTAAACTTTCTATATCTGCTATATGCAAAATCAAAGGGTTATCGCTTGGACGTCCTTTGGCTTCATATATCTTTTTAGCAGCCTGCTCCTTAAGGCCATCTGCTCCAAGTCCATATACGGTCTCTGTGGGAAATGCTACTAATCCACCATGCTTAATAATATCACCAGCACGTTTTAGTATATTTTCATCCAGATGATTTCTGTCTAATGTCTCAACTATTGTTTTCACTGCCTAATCAACTTTCCTTTCTCCACAGTCCCTACTGTCTTACTAAACCTTATTCTGTCATTATAGCACTTCTCATAGAACATGGCAAGAAAGGGGGATTTACTACTCAAAATAACTTTTTAAAAGCTTAGTAATGTATTTCCTTCTTAGCTTTACTTAATCGACTATAAAACTGTGAATAAAAGTCGTTGTTTGTATCATAAGGAAGGAAAAAGAACATCTGCAGTATGTACATATTCATCTGTTTTAAAAGAGCTTCCTCCACACCTACTTTAATCTTTTTTTGTAAAGGTAATAGAAAGTAGTGCCAGTCACAAATATACTGCTCGTATTTCTTAAGCTCTATAATTCCAATCCACTGGCCTATCTGCACCTTATTCTTATCTGGATAAGGACACTGATCAACCTGCAAAATATAATGAAAGCTGTCATTTTCATAGTAACGTCCAAAGGGAAACATTCGACAAAAGCCTGGACGAAAACTATGGATGGTGCAGCGCCCTTCTTCACTTAAGAACCCACAACCACCCTGTTCATTCTCCGTCTTAATATTAGGCAAAATTAACCCATCTACTACATGAAGCTCCAGCTTTTCTGCTAAAAGCTCTTGTATGGTAATTCCCATATGGGAGGTTAACTCATACACATCAAATGGATCTAGCACAATGCTGTCTCCCACTGTTTGGCAACACTTAGAGCACCCTTTACAGCCATTACTACCAGCCTTCACCCAGTCCTCTGCTTTATAAAGCTTTCCATCACTAATCTCATTTAAATCACAGTATCTTTCCACTTTATCACCTCTACTATGTACATTTCTTTGTTTATTGGTTCTATTTAGACAAATATGCCTTAATCCCTTCTGTGATTCCATAGGCAATCTTATCCTGATAACTATCCTCAAGTAGTAAATCTGCTTCTGCAGGATTAGAAAGAAAACCACATTCTACAATTACTGTTGGACAAGAAGTATTCTTAAGCATGTAATAGCTGTCATTGGACTTAGCAACTCGTCTGTTCCCATCATTAAGAACTAATTTCATCTGTTCTTGAATGGTCTCTGCTAGTCTCTTTCCTTCTGGGGACTTCACATGATAAAAGACCTGCGCTCCCTTGGAGCTAGCTTGTGAAAAACTATTTTGATGAATACTAACTGCTATAACTGGTTTGGCTTCATTAATAATGGACACCCGTTTCTTCATGTCCGCCCGCTTTTTATTATCGTCCTCTAAGCTATAAAGCCCATTGTCATCCGTACGGGTAAGCATTACCTCATATCCCAATTGTTCTAGGTACACCTTAAGCTTAAAGGAGATGCTTAGGTTAATATCCTTTTCTAACGCATTATTAATTCCAACCTTGCCTGGGTCTGCCCCACCATGTCCTGGATCAATAATAATTAACTGTTTTGTATCGTTATTGGTGACCATCGCATTTTGTATCACAGTCACCCCTTTCGGTGACAATAAAACCATACTGACTGCCACTAAACAAACAAAAATCAGATTACGGTACCTTTTCACTGCTTACACTCTTCCTTACCAATGATTAATACAGTTTATGAGGTAGGAAGACTATGTATGTCTAAGGAGCTTAATAGGAATGTGCTAAGCCTCATCGCCCCCACAAAAAACACCACAAGCCCTATTAAGCTCAGGGGCTTGTGGTTTCTATATGCACTATAGTATTTACCTGTTAATTGGCATATTTAGCAATTAAGTTCCATATGGT
>JAEZQN010000315.1 GCA_023441145.1 Bacillota bacterium | reverse complement strand
GAGGTAATAGCATGAAAAAGCGAATACTGTTAACAGGTGGAAGTGGGTTTGTTGGAAGTAATATATCAGCAGTGTTAAAGGAACAGTATGATGTAATCATGCCAAAACGTGCAGAGCTTGAAGTGAGAAATAGAGAGAGTGTTGTTAATTACGTAAAGAAGGGCAATTTTGATGTAATCATACATACCGCCTATCCTACCCCTGTAAAGAATGCTACTTGTGATAGCTTTGAAACTTTGTTTATAGATGGTTTAAATATGTTTATGAACTTCTATTCCGTAAAAGATTATTGTGAAAAGATTATTTGTACTGGAACCGGTGCTGAGTATAACAAAAAATATGATATTGTTAGTGTGAATGAAGAAGATATTGGAAAATCTATGCCAGAAGATGATTATGGATTATCCAAGTTTATTATAAATAATATGATACGTAATAGTAGTAATATATATAATCTTAGATTATTCGGATGCTATGGCCCAGGGGACCATGAGTCAAAGTTTATTACACATGCTATACGATGTTGTTTACGAAATGAAGATATTACAATTAGACAGGATTGCTATTTTGATTATCTTCATGTATCTGATTTAGGAAAATATATGACATATTTCGTTGCCAATAAACCAAAGTATCATGATTATAATGCTACTAGTGGATGTCGATATAAGCTGTCAGAGCTTGCGCAAAAAGTAAAGGAGCAGATGAACCACAAAGGAAATATCGTAATTAAATCAGGTGGAATGAATAAAGAATATACTGCAAATAACAGTAGAATTGTCAATGAGACAGGATTAAAGGATAAATTAGTTAGTATCGACGATGGAATAGCTATGCAGATACTTTGGGAAAGGAATCATTACCATGAAGAGAAGAGTCGCTGACATTATATTTGATCTATTAGTGCAACATGGAATTACAGACTGCTTTGCAGTTGTAGGTGGCGGTGCAATGCATTTAGATAATGCATTAGCTTTAAATGATAATATGCATAAATGGTTTCATCATCATGAACAAGCATGCTCGATGGCTGCTGAAGCTTATGCCAGAGTAAGTGGCAAGATGGCAGCGGTTTGTGTAACTAGTGGACCAGGTGCTACTAATGCAATCACTGGTGTTATGGGAGCTTGGCAGGATAGTCTTCCGATGATTGTTATCTCTGGTCAGGTAAGATATGAAACTAGTGTGACAAAAACTGGATTAAAATTGCGTTATAGAGGAACACAAGAGTTTGAAATAATAGAGAGTGTTACCAACATGACAAAATATGCAAAAATGATAATCGATCCACTTGCTATTAAAAGAGAAGTTCTTAAAGCGATAGATATTGCTATGAATGGAAGAAGAGGTCCTGTTTGGCTAGATGTACCTCTGGATATTCAAAGTACAGTGATCGAAGAAGATGATTTATATCCGAGTGAGGACAGGATAGTGGAACCTTCTATTACTGATGGGGATGCTATGGAACTATTTGATTTACTTAAGTCAGCTAAGAGGCCATGTATCCTAGGTGGTACAGGCATTGTAAGTAGTAATAATCAGCTTGAATTAATTGAATTTCTTAAGCGGGTAAAAATACCTTGTATTGGTGGTGGATGGTGTACAGATATGCTGTATAACGAGCACCCACTGTATTATGGCTTATCCGGTAATATAGGGCCAAGAACCGGTAATTTTATACTGCAGAGTGCTGATGTAATCTTAGTGTTAGGTAATAGTCTATCCTATAGACAGACTGGTTTTGAGCAGCACCTATTTGCTCCAAATGCCAAAATTGTTATGGTAGATGTAGATGAAGAAGAAAGTAAGAAACCTGGTCTAAGATTATATAAATTTATTCACTCAGATTTAAGAAGGTTCTTCAATGTTATGAATAAAAAGCAAATTACAATAGAAGCAGAAGCAGAATGGTTTAGGTATTGTAATATGCTTAAGAATAGATTTACTCCTTATGAAGCAATTGAAAATTTGGATATGTCTGAAAGAGTATTATCTTATTACTTCTGGAAGATTTTTGATGAAATGGCGCCTGAGGATCAAATACTTGCTCTAGGCAACAATTCTGCTAATTCTGCCAGAATTCAGATTGGAGTAAAAAAAGCTCATCAGAGGGCTATTACTAATTATACCTGTGGTTCTATGGGCTATGATTTGCCAGCTGCCATAGGTGTTGCAGTAGCAACAAAGAAAGATATTCTTTGTATTACTGGTGACGGTAGTATTATGATGAATCTTCAAGAAATTCAGACTATAAAGCAGAATAAGCTGCCTGTTAAAATAGTTGTATTTTCAAATGATGGATATAATGCGATACGTCAGACATGCAACAACTTTTTTAAAGGAACCTATATAGGATGTACAGAAGAAACAGGTGTAAGCTTCCCGAACTGGGAGAAGGTTGCTATGCTACATGACTATGAATACAAGTGCTGTAATTCCAACAATGAGGTTGCGTCTTGTATGGAATGGCTACTTAGCACGGAAGGATATTTATTCTTAGAGGTAAGACAGAAATTTGACAATCCAGTAACACCAAAGGTAATGTCTAGAATGAGAGAAGATGGAAGTTTTGAAACTCCAGCCTTACATGACATGTCACCTTTCCTTGACAAAGAGGAACTAGAGC
>JAEZQN010000301.1 GCA_023441145.1 Bacillota bacterium | reverse complement strand
GTGGCAATCATGATGGATTATTCTGATGTGAATAAAATACTTGCAATGATTGTTTGTTTGGCAACTGGTGTCACCGTAGTAACATCGAGATCAATAAACTCTCGATTATCCAATGAAACAGGAGCTATTGTTAGTTCTTTTTATAATCATCTAGTAGGACTACCAATCTGTATCCTCTTGGTTATTTTCCTTCCAACTACCCAGGGGATTACCCTTAGTACAGTAAAGCCTTGGATGTTTTTTGGTGGCATTCTAGGTGTTATGGTAGTTTTCCTTTATAACATTACTATCCCTAAGGTTTCGGCATTTCGTCTAACACTTCTAGCATTTATAGGGCAAATATTCACAGGGATTGTCATTGATATCGCCTATGGACAGCGTATCTCCCCTAGACTATTCTGGGGTGGGGTTCTTATCGCAGTGGGACTGTTACTCAGCATGGTGTTAGAATACTTAAGTCAAAAGAAGGAACCAACTAAACAAACAGCTTAGTTGGTCCTACTTTAAAGCCTATATCCTTTGGATTGGAGTAATGTTATATATTCTAAAACATGTCCATCCATGCTATAGTAATATTGTCTACCAACATGAAATCAACATACTTTATAGGAGGTATTAACATGTATAAAAATATCGATAAACAAGTTACATTGAAGTTAAAAGATTTGGTTGATTACCAAGAAGGTCGAGTAATCAGTAGAACTTTAGTACAAAATGAGACTGTCAGCATGACGTTATTTTCTTTCGATAAAGGTGAGGAAATATCTACTCATGCATCAGGCGGAGACGCTATGGTAACAGTTCTAGAAGGAACCGGTAAGTTTACCGTAGGCGGAGAGGTATTTGTATTAAACGAAGGGGAAACACTTATCATGCCAAAGGATATTCCTCATGCGGTGTATGGTGAAGAGCAGTTTAAAATGCAGCTTATCGTGTCATTCTAATAGAGATTAATGAAAAAGCCATTTTCCATAGTCCTATATAATAGGAACCAAGGAAAATGGCTTTACCTATGTACTAATGGCGATTATCTCCCCCACTCTTTTTCCAAATAGGATTCATAGCCAATAACCCTCTCATCAATTCTACGATGATAGCTAAAGGAATAGCTTTTAAAATACTTGCCCCAGAATCGTAGTGCATTTGGATTCAACGTCTCATAGTCAACCCCTAAGTATTTTGCCCCCTCCTGCTTACAAGTATCGCAAACATAACAAAGTAGATCAGTGGCAACCTCTTTCCCACGATATTCCTCATTTACAAATGCCCCACAGATATTGACTACACCATCTGCTTGACTAATAAAGGATTCCGATTCATCCCCAATTGACATAAACCCAATGATTTCATCATTATTACAAGCCACAAATACTCGAATATTGTCTTCCGAAAACCAATCCATGTACTCGCTAATATTGGTAGGAAAGTAAATGGGAGATTGCAATAAATGTCTCGTCAGATGCTTCCTTAACTCTAGGGTTAAGTTTTTCTCCTCCTTTTTTAGCTCTTTTAATGTAAGGTTCTCATTTATTATCTTTCTCGGTGTTGATGCTTGTAACCGCATAATAGCATCGGAGCAACGTATACCAAAACCATTTAGTACAAATTCTTTTTCCACTTCTATATCATTGGCATACTGACTAATAGCAAAGCTTGTGATACCTTCCTCTTTTAGCAACTGTTCGGTTGCTGCAGATAATAATCTAGATGCTATCATCTGTCGTTTACCATAAGAAAAGGCACTACCTCCAAGTGGGCAAAACGCTCCCTTACAACTCCCAAAGAAGCCATCTATCGGGCAATAAAAAGCCATATATCCTACTACTCTCTCCCCTTCCTTGGCAACGACTCCATGCTTCTCACGAAATAAGTTGATGACCAAATCTCTGATTTCATTTTCAAAATCAAGGTTTGGCAAATCCATCACTTGACTACATTCTGCTTTATACTCTACTAAGGCTAATTCCACTGCTTGATCTACATATTTTTCATCTACTCTTTCAAATACCATTACCATTCTTCCTTTCTATTCTCGTTTTATATCGCAATACATTAAGAAAAATGGGCATAGGAAAAGCGCAGTAACAGCTCTTAGAGGTTATCCTTGGGGTAAAAGTACTGAAAAAAGTGTACAAAAAAAACACATCTTATCATGTGTTTAACAAAGTTAAGCTATTCATAAGAGTCTAAATACGGCCGTCCAAGAAAGGAATCCTGTGGCATGCCCAATATTCAATTAATGTATTGCACCTTCAATTAATTTATTCATATCTCATTTCTCCTTTCCGAATTATTTAGATTGAATTTTGGAGATTAAGCTTCCAATTAGATACAATATACCATTTTTTAGAAGTGGAGTCAAGGTATAGCTGATTTTAAGTATAGCATACTTTTGTATGAGGTAGCTACTGTTATGTAAGTTGGTGAGACATAATGTTTGACATAGGTAAGCTAATATTCTATACTAACGATAGAATCAGTAGGAGGAACGAAATTGTTCGTGAACTTCGGCAGCAATGCAGCTGATTCTTTTTATTTGCAGAAAACAATCAGTCAAGAGCACCGGCTTCACATATGCAGGTGGTCTTAACAGACTGTATTTCTTTCCTTTATACAGTTTTTCTTCTAACCGCACGGAGCTCTATGTACCCACGTTCTCCACGCGGCTCTAACTGAATTCTAGGATTCTCATTGTCCCACTCATAGCCAATGACCGAAGGTACGTACTTATCCATTGCCTGTTGGACATCTGTTATCGCTTCGCAATAGTTTTCTTCCTTAAATGGCTCGCCCTGAAACATAAGATAATCTGCATCTGGTAATGTGATAATATCAAATCCTTCGGGGATACCACCATCATAACTAACTGCAACCTCTACTCC
>JAEZQN010000247.1 GCA_023441145.1 Bacillota bacterium | reverse complement strand
CCTTAATTAAAACAAAGAATCCGAAGAAGGTACTCATAGCAGGTGGTGGTGTAGCTGGTCTTGAAGCAGCAGTGACACTAAAACGAAGAGGACACCATCCGATTGTATGTGAAGCATCTAGTCATTTGGGAGGGCAATTTGTATTAGCAGGAGCGGCCCCAAGAAAAGAAGAGATGAAGGAAGCAGCTATCTGGATGGGAGAACAAGCGAAACGGGAAGGTGTCGAGATACGCTTATCTACTCCTATCACAACAGAATTAATTGAAAAGGAATCCCCACAGGCTGTCATTATTGCAATAGGTGCAGCACCTATGAAACTATCAGTTCCTGGTGCCGACCTAGCCCATGTTTTAAACTCTCATGAGGTATTGGAAGGGAAAGCTTCAGTAAAGGGTAAGGTTGTTATTATTGGTGGTGGACTTGTTGGCCTTGAGGTAGCGGAATATGTAGAAGGCGTGGCAGATGAAATCACAGTAGTAGAGATGCTTGATGGAGTCGGAAAAGATCTCGGTGATTTACGTAAGATTACCGTTATGGAGAGCATCCACTCGGCAGGTGTTAACACAGTAACCAACGCAAAATGTATTGAGATTCTTGATAAAGCTATAGTGGTGGAAAAGGATGGTTCTACTTTAAGCATACCATGTGACAATGTGGTGGTTGCCATTGGTGCTAAGGCACGTAAATTCGATGACATTACTACTTACTGTAGGGAACATGATATTGCATGCCATGTCATTGGAGATGCAGTAAGTGCTAGAAGAGCCTTGAATGCTACTACTGAAGCGGCACAAGTTGCTAGAGCCATCTAATAAGAATACAATAGTAATACGCTAATAGTCAGACTTGTAGACTTCTACAGATCTGGCTATTATTTTATTCGTCCAGTCTGTAGAAATATCCATGGCTGCACGACAAGCATTGGTATTATCTAAAGCGTTTAGCATAACAAAATCATGTATCATACCTTGAAAGCGAACTGCAGTAACATCAACACCAGCACATCTTAATTTTCTAGCATAAGCTTCACCTTCATCTCGTAGGACATCTGCTTCCCCATTTAATATTATAGCAGGAGGTAGGTCTCGTAATTGGTTAACGGTGGCACGAAGAGGAGAGGCTGTAATTTCATTTCGATCACGTTCACAGGTTGTATATTGGTTCCAAAACCAAATCATTCCTTTACGATAAAGATAGTAGTCAGTAGCAAATTTGCAGTAGGATTCTGTCTGAAAACATGCATTTGTGACAGGATAGTATAAGACTTGCCCTTGAATCTGTGGTCCTATTCTATATTTTGAGAGAATTGTCATGACGGTAGCCATATTTCCACCAACACTATCACCTGCAACAATCAAAGAGTTTAAATCTACAATCCAGTTATTCTGTTTTATTAAGTTTGGCAAGTAACTAAGAATAGAATAACACTGTTCAATAGCAGTGGGGTATTTAACTTCAGGAGAGAGACTATATTCAGGGAACAGAACCATAGAATTTGTTCTTGCTGCGATTTCGCAGACAAGTTTATAGTGTGTATGGAAGTTACCGAAAACCCAACCAGCGCCATGAATATAGTAGACCAAATTGAGAGGTAGAGAGTGAACAGTAGGAACTATCGAGTATAGTCTTACTAAGCCCCATTTACCAGTGTTTACTGTGACATATGAGGTATATACGGGATAGGTATCTATAGGAGAACTTTGTGCTTTGTTTAATCTTTCTCTGCCTTCGTTTGGGGGAAGCTGAAAAATAAGAGGACATTTGGAACTTTGTTCGGCTACAACTAGTGCGGCAGGTTCAAGAGAAATTCGACATCTCAAAGATAAAACCTCCATAAGCATTCATTTTATAATAGTATATGGTTTTCTTTAGAATGTGATCACAGTTCCTATATAATCTATTGTACACAATCTCTTGCCATCCCTTCATTTAGCTTGGATAAAATCAAGTACAATGCTATTTATTTCCATTATGTTAATTGACAATTATATACACAAAATATATAATTTGCGTAGAATTTATAGAAAAATTTTCTATTAAATTCCTATAAAGCCCTGTAAAAACTTAAAGAAAAGAGGCCATTTCTGTGTTTCTAATTGAGATTCTTATTTGCTTTCCTGTACTTATAGGTATGTTACTTTGCATCTGTAGGAAGCAGCTTCTTCAAAAGCTACTTGTTTATGCTTCTAGTGGTGTTCTTGTTGTTACGGCACTTATTTTAGCAGCGCAGAACTTTTTTGTCCCATCCAAGCATGTCTTTGCCTTCAATACAGAATGGGTCGATATCATCATGTTCTGTATTGAGCTAATGATCGGGCTGTACATATTATATATTGGTATTAAGAATAAAAGATATTTTGTTTCTTTACTATCGGTTATACAAATATCTACGATTTTATGGTTAGAACTTAGTGGTAAGACCAAGTTAGGAATGGAGTACCACATCTATATAGATAAGTTAGCCATCATTATGAGTACCGTGATTGCTCTAGTAGGTGGCTTAATCTGTATCTATGCAGTAGGTTATATGAAACAATATCACAAGCATCATAAAGAGGTGGAAGATAGACGCTCCATTTTTATAGGTATGCTATTTATATTTTTGGGTGCTATGTTTGGACTTGTTTTTTCAAACCAGTTAATGTGGATGCTATTCTTCTGGGAGGTAACTACGTTTTGTTCCTTTTTACTCATTGGATATACCAAATCAGAAGAGGCAATAACGAATTCCTTTCGTGCGTTATGGATGAACCTTTTAGGGGGAATTGGATTTACCATAGCAGTAGCTTACTGTAGCATAAAGTTTCAGATGCTAGACTTAAATAATATTCTCCTAAAAGGCAAGGAGAATCCTGATATCATTATAATCCCAATATTGTTCTTGGCCTTTGCAGCACTGATTAAATCAGCACAGCTTCCTTTTTCTAGATGGCTTCTTGGGGCTATGGTTGCTCCAACTCCATCTTCTGCGCTTCTTCACTCAGCCACTATGGTGAAGGCAGGAGTTTATTTGCTAATTCGTCTTTCTCCAGCGATGCATGGTAACTTAGTAGGCTTTATGGTGACTACCACTGGTGGGTTTACTTTTTTAATGGCCTCTTTATTGGCAATCTCACAACGTGATGCGAAAAAGCTCTTGGCATATTCTACAGTTGCCAATCTAGGACTCATTGCGGCCTGTGCTGGTGTTGGTACCACAGAATCTATTTGGGCAGCAGTGTTATTAGTAGTGTTTCATGCGGTGTCTAAATCATTAATGTTCTTATCCGTAGGTGCTGTTGAGAATATTACTGGAAGTAGAGATATTGAGGATATGCATGGCTTAATCGTAAAGCTACCAGAGATGGCGTTAGTATTAATCATCGGTATTGCCGGTATGTTTTTGGCTCCATTTGGTATGCTGATATCCAAATGGGCAGCCTTAAAATCCTTTGTGGATTCCGATAGCATGTTATTAATCTTCTTCTTGATTTTTGGAAGTGCAGCTACGTTGTTCTATTGGACCAAATGGATTAGTAAATTAGTTGCTGTGTTACATAATAGTGAGAGAATTCACAAAAAAGTAAAGGGAAATCAATGGTTCTCTTTGATGGTACACGCCGTTCTTATGGTTTCTTTATGTGTGCTGTTTCCTATCATTTCAGGAAATTTAATTGAGCCATATCTTACGGATATATTTGGAATAAATGCACCCATGGTAATTCGCCAAGGTAATATCAACATTATGGGATTTATGTTGGCTACCATAGCGGTGATTCCCTTTGCCATACGCTTTCTTACCTTTAGTAAACACAACAAAATTGTGCCATCCTATATGGCAGGGGTAAATGAGGGAGATGACCGAAGCTTTGTGGACTCCTTCGGGGAGCAAAAGAAAATGTACTTAGCAAATTGGTACATGGAAGATTATTTTGGAGAAAAACGTTTATTAAGACCTGCAATTCTTAGTACTGGATTCTTTATAGCAATATTAATGATTGTTGGAGTTGGAGGCGTATTGAAATGAGTACAGGAATCATAAAATTACTTTGTCTGCTACTATTTGTACTGCTGGGGCCTTTTTTAGGAGGTATACTTCAGGGCTTGGATCGAAAGCTTACTGCAAGGCTACAGGGAAGGGTTGGTCCACCGATTTTACAACCCTTTTATGATGTTTCTAAATTATTTCATAAGGATAAAGTAGTGGTAAACAATCTACAGAACTTTTTCATTGTTGGATACCTTATCTTTATTGTATTTACAGGTGGTTTGTTTTTCTCTGGCGGAGATATTTTGCTTGCATTTTTTGCATTAACCTTGGCAGAAATCTATCTGATTATGGCATCTTGTTCCTCTAATTCTCCGTATGCCACCATGGGTGCTCAGAGAGAATTGATTCAGATGGTTTCCTATGAGCCAATGCTCTTATTAGTGGCTATTGGGTTTTATAAAGCCACTGGTAGCTTTAGTGTAATAGAGATCCTTCAAAATAGGGGACCTGTGCTACAGTATTTACCTGCAATGTTTGTGGGTTATCTCTTTATCTTAACGATAAAGTTTAGAAAATCACCATTTGATTTCAGTACCTCTCATCATGCTCATCAAGAAATGGTGAAGGGATCTACTGTGGAGTTTTCAGGACGTGTGCTAGGCATAACTGAAATCGCTCATTGGTATGAGACAATTTTCCTATTAGGAATGGTAGTGCTATTTGTTGGTTCTGACGATGTGTTTTCCATTACAATGGGAATTTTGGTTTGCATTATAACCTATTTTGTTGAGGTGATAATCGATATTACCTGCGCAAGAATGAAATGGCAGTATATGCTAAAGATCACTTGGATTGTAGCAGTTGTCCTTGGTATGAGCAACCTTCTAATCCTTAATTATTTTAGATAGAATACATACATTGGAGGAATATTATGTCGTTTATATCAAAATCTCCTTGGGTCATTCATTATGACGGTTCCAGTTGTAATGGCTGCGATATCGAAGTGTTAGCTTGTCTTACCCCAGTGTACGATGCAGAGCGGTTTGGTATCATTAATACAGGAAATCCAAAACATGCAGATATCTTTCTTGTGACTGGCGGAATCAATGAACAGAACAAAGAGGTTGTAAAACAAATATATGATCAGATGCCAGATCCTAAAGCGGTAGTTGCCATTGGCATTTGTGCTTGTAACGCAGGTGTATTTAAGGATTGTTATAACATTATCGGTGGAGTAGACCAAGTGATTCCAGTGGATGTGTATGTAGCAGGGTGTGCGGCAAGACCAGAGGCTATCATCGATGGTATCGTGAAAGCCATAGGGATCTTAAAGGAAAAAGAAAGAGGGTATCAATCTTAAGATGGAACAGATAATTAAACTTATTGATTCAGATAAATTGATTATGGAAGCCTTACTCTATAAGCATGAAGGATATCGTTTGGTACAAATCTCTGCAACAAGGTTGACAGAAGGATTTGAGCTAACCTATTCCTTTGATTTACACAATCAACTAGAGGCAATCCGTATTCACATAAGGCAGGATGAAGAGATTAAAAGCATTAGTAGTATTTATAGCTATGCCTTTTTATATGAAAATGAAATGAAGGATTTGTTTGGCATTAAGATCAAAGAGATTTCACTGGACTACCAAGGTAATTTTTACCGTACAGCGGTAAAAACTCCATTTAATACACCAAAAGGAGAGTAGGATATGTCACAAAGAACGATTGTACCATTTGGGCCACAGCATCCTGTCCTTCCTGAACCAATCCATTTAGATTTGGTGCTGGAAGATGAAAAAGTAATTGAGGCAATTCCTTCTATTGGGTTCGTACATAGAGGGTTAGAAAAATTGGTGGAAAAGAGAGATTATGTCGACTATGTATACGTAGCAGAGCGAATCTGTGGTATTTGTAGTTTTATGCATGGTATGGGTTACTGTCAATCCATAGAGG
>JAEZQN010000233.1 GCA_023441145.1 Bacillota bacterium | reverse complement strand
AGGCAATTTCGAGGTGTTGGAGGACGGCTTGAGGTTGCCTTTTTGTTTAAAACGTATTGAACTGAATAAATAGAGTGTCTAAAAACAGAAATAGATAAAGGAATATGAGTATTGTATAATTTTGATTAAGAATGAATGTAAATAACTACTTTAGAAAATCAAGGAGAAAGACAGATGGATATTAGAGACAATGTATTGCAGTCTGAAAAAGGGGCAGAAGCAGCGTGGAGAGGATTTTCAACGCAAACATTATATATAGCAGGAAGATTACTGGAATGTGATGATAATGAATTGGAATTTTACCCTGAACAAGTTGAAGATTTATTGGTAAAAAGAGGAAAAAGTATTAGTGAGCTTGTCCAAGTAAAAAACTTGACGAAGGATTTATCGTTGTCAGACTTGTCTCCACAAAAACAAGACTCATTCTTTAGAAGATGCTTAAAGTATAAAGATAATGAGGAAATTATTTTAAAGGTAGTATCATTTGGAAATGTAGGAAGTGAAATGTTAACTTTACTACAGGCGGATAGTAGAACAGAAACAAGCATTGCAAAGAAATTAGTGTCGTATGGTTATGAGATTGAGGACGTTGAATGGTTATTAACTCATTTACAAGTAGAAAAGGTAAGCGAAGATGTACTTCAAAAAAATATAGAAGTAGAAATGAGAAAATATATAGAAATTGCAACGGCGACAGAGTTGGCATATGAAGTATTGATTTATTATATTTATAAATTGTCCAGAGAAACTGAGTATACATCAAAGAAGCGATGGGAGGAGAAGATAAGCAATATTGCAAGGAACATAGCATCCATTGATTCATTAAGTAGGCAATATCATAAAACGATTATTCCATTATCGGAATTTAAGAGCAATGAATCTGTAGAACAATTGTTGTGTGATTACAGAATTGGTGTTAATGCTGTTCCAGACCATATAAGAAATCATTATGATTTATATAGAAAAAGATGGATTGAGGAGATTGATAAACGTTTTGAGAGAAATAATATTGTTATAGTAAGAGGTGCGTCTGGTCAAGGGAAATCAACTTTAGCGTATAGATATTTTATGGATAATTATCCGGAACTAAGTGTTATGTGCATTCAAAAGGTAATATCGGAGGAACAGGCTATTGATATTCTTAGTATATTGCGGGGCTTAAATGATAGAAAAGATATTGCCGTATACTTGGATGTAGAGCCATATGATGTGCAGTGGTTATGGATTTGTGAAAAAGCTGTAGAATTAGGTGTTGATTTTAAGATTCTGATTACCATACGAGAAGAAGATTTCCAGCGAAGTGCGATTGATTATTCGAAACATCAATTTGAAGAAATCGCATTAGAGTTTTCGAAGAATGAAGCGATGGAAATATATGATATGTATTCTCAAAAACAGTATTTATCGTTTGATGAAGCGTGGAAATCCTTTGGAGAGAAGGGGCCTTTAATGGAGTATATTTTCATGCTAAATGAATCAGACACAATGGTTGAGAGAGTACGAGCTCAAATTCAAAATATAATTTTACATGAAGAAGAGGCGGATGATTGGCTTGAATGCTTAGCAGTAATTTCTTTGGCAGGAATTCATAACAATCGTGTTGCAATCAGTAACTTATTTGAGCAGGTAAACTGTAGTAAGAAAAATAAAATGATATCTTGCTTTGAAAAAGAGTATTTTATTAAAATGACGGATGATAAAGCATATTTAGAGAGTCTTCATGCACTGAGAGCAAGGATTATTTATAAGGTAATTCTAGAAAAAGGAGTATATAATCTTGAAAAAATCTTACTAAATACGCTTGGGATAATAGAACATAATGCAACAGAGCTGGTGATTGAATACGCATATGAAAATGGAATGACAGAGGAGTTGGTAAAAAAGATTGCATCAATAAGATACTTGAATATTGAAGTATATGCCGATGTAGTAAAAGCATTATTATGGTGTGAAGTATATTATTTCCTGAGTACCAATAGAGAAGTTATTGCAGAAGGGGATTCTATATTTAATAATAATTTTTCGATGTTTGGTATTGGTGATATTACTGGACTATTGCAGACAGATGTATTTAAAGATATGTGCAAGGTATTTAATAATATTAACGAAGCTTTTGAAGAAAAAATGACAGAATTAAAAGCGAAATTACCAATGAAAAAAATTGACTATAGGTTTATAGACTGCTTTTTTAAAAACAACTATGGTCAACTTCTTAGTCGATATATCATTATAGAAGCGAATCTGAATGCTTGGGGATATGTTTTGTTTTGGCTTGCGTGCAGAAATCTTTATTTGGAAGAATGTGAGATTAAAAGTGTTGACTGGAGCGCAGATGTTGATTCAAGCTTGAATTTTGCGTTGGGAGCAACTAAACAAAAATGGTTTAATGTAAGGCAATGTATTGTAGAAACAATCTTACCGCAAGTATATGAAGATAACGGCGTTATATATTATGAAGTAAGCGAAACAGAAACATTTGCATTGTTAGATGTTCTGCAAGATAAAGTGGAGGGGACAGAAACACCGCATAAAAGAGTTATGAGGGTTGTTAATATTTCCCAACGTTTATTTCCTGAGAAGGATAAATACAATGCCAAAATTATTGGGTATAGTTTCGTAGGAGATATTAATATACCAGATATTCAGAAACATATACCAAAAGAGAATTTACCATATGTTTGGTTAACACAAATAAATGGCTGTTTTTTAAAACTGCAAGAGTACCAAGGTTTACCAGATGATTGGCAAATTACGTTCGATCTGATTACGAATGCTAGAAAAGCGATTGTTGAGTATTTTGATGTGTATGCAAGAAATTTAGAAATAGCTTATAGAAAAAATGATTTTAGAGGATTTAGCTCTATAGAGTACAAAAATAAGAAAAAAAGAGCAAGCGCATTATCTAGTAAAAATCCATATATCAATCCGAAATGTGCAGTTGATAGATATGGTTTGGAAAGCAATAATTATGTCGTGCGAAATAAAGAAAATAAGTATACTAGTGAGCGGAATGTAGAGAGTGATAAAAAACATATATCACATTTGTGTCATGAATATTTTTCTCAAATACAAGCCTTTTGTAGTAATGGTGAAAATGTAGTAATGGATGCAATAAATAAAAGAGAAAAAGGAAGGGAGGCACGTATTGCATATTATAGTTTGATACAGGCATTGATGCATTTGGATGCGCTTCAGCAAAAATTTGATGAGCACTTTAGAGTGTTGGGTGAGTTTCCGGATAAAGAGGAAGAAAAAGAGATTCTTGAGAGACTGGCTATAATATTCACAATTATTTATGCAAATAATTTTTCAATAGAGAAATCTATCAACTATAAGGCGAAGTTAAGTGCGAGAGCGACTGAAAAAAAGATAGAGGAATTTTTGTCGGAGGGTATTAGGTTATTACCAGGAATTAAGAGGATATCTGGGACATCAAGTAATCCGGTTGTTGAAGTGAATGTTTTTGAATATGAGGATTTCTTAAAGCAGTTTTTTACGGGAATAAAAGGACTGGCAAAGGAAATGGATAATGTTTCGTTAGCGGGCTATTTGTTGATGAAGCATTTTAAACAGTTACAGATTCATATTATATGTGAAGGCGAGAGTAGATTTCCGAGTATTAATGTCAAAGTGCGCGATGTGTTGATTTATAGTGACTATGATAAATTTGTAAATATGATTTTGCCTAATGAAGAAGTAAAAGACTCGACGCTTATAAATGTAACGCAGGCAGGCGTTGTTGGAATAGGCGCGATTGAGTTGATGAAGAAACTGTTTAGATATGTGGTTGAAATTGAAAATGAATTAAAAGCAAATTCAACAGAATATATTGTAAAATCGGTTTATGATAGCTACCGTAGCAAAACATTGAATCTTGTTGAAGAAGCCGCAAAATCATTTAAAACAGCGTGTGAGTATGTTGCGCTGAATGCGACAGAAAATATTGTAGAGGTGCAAGAGACAAAAACTATTTTATGCGAAGGTGCAGATCAAATAGAACAGGATATTTTTGTATTAGTTGAAGAAAACGGATTAGAGGAAATTATACCTGTACTGGATGGATTTATGGAAAAGTTCTGTCACTTTGTAGATGTTTCTGGAGCAGTAGTCAATAATTGATGGGGTTACAGAATGTAGCATTTCGGCAGTAGGGCATGCTTATTGCCGGAATGCTGTTTCTAAAATAAACTGAAATCTACTTCTGCAGGAATTTGTGACCAGTTTCAACATTATAGTAGAATGTGTTACAGATTCAATTTGTGAGGGTATTATGCGCGGTTTTATTCGTTGCACATAAATGTAATTAAGGAAGAGGTAATGTGATTTGCGACCAGATTATGATGGAATAAAGTATTATGGGAAAAACGATATGAGTATAGGATGGGAATTAGAGAATTCGGAAGAAAAATTACGAGGTTTTTCCTCTGAGAGTAAAGTGGAAAATGTAAATGAAGCTATTGAGTTGTTTAATATTGCTCAATTGCTAGATACAGAAGTGCGCCTAAGAAAATGGGATGAAAATACATATAATGGATACAAGGCTAAGTCTCCATTGCTGATGAAGTCATGTGCAAAATTTTTTTCCGAAATCAATAATGATAGCTTTATGGAAATTGAAGAAAGTGTATGTATTTCGTATTTGGAAGACTTTTGGATGTTGTTAGAAAAGTTTAAAGTTTATGAAAAAATTGATAAAGACACATTTAAACGCTTTATGGAAGAAAGTAATCCGACATTATGGGTAATATTAAAGCATAAACGAATTGTTGATTTCTTTGGTCAAGAGTTATCGGATGTCTTAAGAATTTCGGAACAGACACCGGAATTGATTGCGCATAATTTTTTAGAAGCTGGCGAGAAAATTCGATACCATTTTCCGAAGGAGTTACTACCAAGTGAGTATGAAGGGATTTTAAAGAGATATGTTGAAAGTGAAAATCCTAATCCAAATTATCTGCATTTAATAATGATTCATAATAGTACAAAAGAGTGTCCGATTAGTGATAAGCTTAAATTATCTGCTAAAAAGGCATATCACGAGTACTGGGAAAATAATCAGGCAAGCGGTACTGGTATAGGTTATGGTGTAGAACTCTCTTTTGGAGATGTATCGGATGTAGTGTCTTATGAAAAAGAAGGATATACCATAGAATATACGTATGATATTAAATGGTTGGAGGAAAATCTGGATTATCCGACTATTTTAAATAACTTTAAATTTTTGTTTGAATATTTTGATATGTTTTGGCGTTGCACCTTTGTAGCGGTAGAGTCCCAAATGGGAGTGCTTGAAAAACATATAGGTATGAAAGGAAAGAAAGAATATATTAAGGGGACATCTTTTAATATGTGTAATATGACGAGTGCTCTTCAAATGAATACATATTACAACTTTTTACAAAAAAACAACATCAGCCTTGAATTAGTAATAAAATGGTTTTTTGAAGAGTATTTAAAAGAGGAATTTGGTGTGGACGGATTTGTTTATAATCCGTCTAAGAATGATGCAAGTTGGTTGGATAAATGTAGAAATATTTCGTCCGAGATGGACGGGGTTTTGAAACAGTATCGAATGTATGTCGAGGATGGTCAAATAGATAGAGAGTTGTTGGAAATGTCATCAGAGCATATTGTTTTGGGTATGGTTCCAAGTTTTCTGAAGGAAAAGTATGCTTATGCAGAAAGCGCGGACATGCATAACAAAATGCATTTGTTATTCTCTGATCAATCGACTATTACATACACAGAAAAAACAAAAAGCACATATAATTCGTTCTGTTTGCTTATCATGTCAGAGGAGATGAGACGTTCAGATTTTTTTGAGTATCAATTACCATCAATCGATTGGTTGATAGAAAAGAACGTTGTGTATATGGATGATAATGATGTACTGAGATTGAACAGAGAATATATTGCAATATTAGCTGACATGTATAAGCATGATGTTGTTTGTGCCCAGTATTATGCAAGGTATAAAACTATATTGACTGAAATGAAAGACTCAAATGATATACGGATGGAAAGCACTTTATTTTCGGTTCCGGAGACTAATTATTTAAATTATATGCTGAATCGGTCGGAATATAGTAATGGAAAGGATTTAAGAAATAAGTACATTCATAGTACATATCCGATGGAAGAAGATGTACAGATGCAGGATTATATGGATTTGTTAAAGATTATGATTATTATCATAGGCAAAATTAATGAAGAATTTCTGTTAAGAGATATGTTGAGTAATGGAGAAAATATATAAGTAGGCTATAGTAAAATTATAGGTGATTATACATAATGATGCTCATAGAAGTATTTAACGGATTAAGAGATGCTAATTGTGAGAATGATTATTTGTTATGACGAGGAGAAGCAGATGATAAAGGATTTTCTTGAAGATATTGAAAACGCAAAGGAAAAAGGAGCGTACTATTCTGCGTTGGCATTAGCTTTAACGATGCCAGATTTTTGCGGAAAAATACAGTATAATGTCGGCAATGATAAGGATAAGTACATTAGATGGTTTAACGAATGGATATATAAGTATGTTGAAATACCAGAATCGAAGAATGAGGATTTTGTTGAATTTGATAAATTAGCCCAGTTTGATGGGAAAACATGTTATGCATTGAGGTGTGCATATTTGCACTGTGGCACAGTAAATTTGAAGGCGGATGCTACGATGAAGGTGTCGTTAGATAGATTTGAACTGTGCCGTTCCCCGATGGCAGAATTTCTACTAAAACATCGCCTTTCTACAGGCAATTATTATAACCAATATGAGGTAGCTTCCGCAGCTACTAGCACAGAAGAAAGTGGAAACCCAGTGCATTCAGGAACAAGACGCATTTTAAATTCCCTCGGGATCAATTGCGCGGGTAAGAGAGCCAGACAGATGACCAAAGGCGACTATAAATATTACGATTACCTCATTGCCATGGACTCTAATAATGTACGAAACATGATGCGAATCCTTGGCTCCGATGAGGAACATAAAGTGTTTCGCCTATTAGATGTCACGTATCATCCAAGAGACATTGCAGATCCTTGGTACACAGGCAACTTTACGGATACCTATAATGACATCATGGAAGGCTTAGATGCCTTAATAGAAAAGCTAGAAAATGAAAACTAACCAAACTATAATGCACTTTTATTGTTAAGCGGACCAAGCTGACAGTAAAGGTGCATTTTATGATTCACTCTCTTTTTCGTATAAATACAACAATACTGTAGAAAATACATCAGTAGATATAGAAAACAAAGGAGATTTCCCCATGAGTGATTTATATAAACAGATGTATAAGGAACTAATTGAAGCCTATTACAATAAGACCTTTGAAGAGACCTATAAAAGACTTCAAAAGAATTTTAAGGACAAAGAGGAAGCAAAGGAAGTGTTTTCTGCTTTAGCAGGAGTCGACAATGTGTCTGCAAAAGACGACCACGAGTTTATTCAGAAGCTTCTAGATGCCATCACAAAGAATCGAGTGCGAGAGAATATTGTATGTAAGGTATCTTCCTGTGACAAAGATTGCGAGTCAGAGGATGGAAATAGTAAATGTCAAAATGTATGTCCCTTTAATGCCATAAAACGAGATGCCATTACTAAAGATAAGGTCATCGATTATGAGCTTTGTATGTCCTGTGGACGCTGTGTGGAGGCCTGTGATCTAGGGCACTACATGGATATTCCGCAGTTTCTACCTCTGGCAAACCTCTTAAAAGAGGGAGAGAAGGTTGTTGCTATGATTGCTCCAGCCATTATAGGGCAGTTTGGAGAAGAAGTAACCCTAGATCAACTAAGAGAAGCCTTTATTAAAATAGGCTTTACAGACATGGTAGAAGTGGCTATGGCAGCCGATGTTCTTAGCTTAAAGGAAGCCTTAGAATTTGATCATATGGTGAATGATAATGACGATTTTATGATTACCTCCTGTTGTTGTCCTGTTTGGGTAGCAGCACTAAAAAGAGTCTATTACGACTTGATTCCTGAGGTTTCCCCTTCTGTTTCCCCTATGGTAGCCATGACGCGAATTGTAAAGAAATTAAATCCGGACGCAAAAACAGTCTTTATTGGCCCCTGTATTGCAAAGAAATCCGAGGCCAAGGAAAGGGATTTGGTAGGAGACGTAGACTACGTCTTGACCTTTCAAGAGGTGCAGGCGATTTTTGAAGCTTTAAAGGTAGAGCCTGCAGCATTAAAGGGTGTGCCAACAGTAGATTATGCTGCTACAGGTGGCAGACTATATGCTAGAGCAGGTGGTGTATCGGAAGCGGTTTGGGATATTGTTGATCAACTATTTCCAAAGAAACGAGAGATATTTACCTCTGTCAACGTGGACGGTATGGTAGACTGTAAAGCCATGCTAAATGACCTCTTAGAAGGCAAAAAAAGTGCAACCTTTATTGAAGGATTGGCTTGTAAGGGCGGTTGTGTTGGTGGACCAAAGAGACTTATTCCGGTGGAAGTTGGTACAGAGGCGGCCAATAAGGAGGCCTATTCCTCTCCAATCAAGATACCATTTCATGGTGAAATTACCAATGAATTATTGAGAAAAGTTGGCATATTGGATTTGAATGAGTTACGGGATGATCATAGCATGTTCGAGCGTAGTTTTAGGGAATAGAGAATCACTTTTTTGACATATACTAAGAAAAATATTGAAGGAGTGATATTCATGGCAAAAGCGGGTATGAGAAGACCGGACCCATCCGAACCACACGGCACCTATAACCATCCTGGAACTCATAAGGAGAAGAATGAACAGGCACCAGTTCCAGAGATTCAGGGTAAGGCAAAAGCAGGTCATAATAAAGCTGGTGTAGTCAATGCCCCTAACTGGGCAAGAGATGACTATAAGACAGGACAATAGATATAAAGTGTCAAACCAATGTATAAAATAGGTTTGACACTTTTTTATTTAATAATATCATAAAGTGTGAGTTATCTCCGATATACATAATAGACATGTTTTGACAAGATAGGACAAGGAGGAGAACTATGCGAGAAAAAGTAGTGAAAATACTGCTAATGCTAGGAACCATGGGATTTCTTTGGTTTGGAGCCTTGGGTTATGATATAGTCGCTTTGGCTTCCACGGAGGAGGAGAGCATAGAGTTACCTATGGACCAAGTGTTAAGTCAAATAAAACTGGAGCCAGTGCTCACACAAGCAACGGGAACCAGCTATCAGCTAGTTTTACAAAACAATACTCTCGAGGCGGGAACCTACACATTGCAATGGATTTCCTCTATGCCGACCATTGCTACTGTCACTGCGGAGGACGGAATTATTTCTGCTCTATCCCAGGGTACTACTATTGTAACCTGCGTTCTGACAGTGGGAGAATACCAGTATCTATATAGCTGTGCCGTCACGGTAACTGATCCTAAATTTGATCAGGATATCTATTATATCAGTCCACAGTCTACGATTTATCTTCCTATTTTGGGAACTTATACAGGTTCTGTAATCTATACCTCAAGTGATAATAATGTCGTAATGCCTGCAACAGAAGGTATAACCGTTACTGGAGTGTCAAATGGAGTCGCTGGTATTACGGCAGAGGTGGACAAAAGAGTTATCAGCTGCCAGGTGGTTGTTTCTTCGCCAATAGTAAACTATTCGGATTTATTTTTAGTGACAGGAAAGACTGCAACTTTGCGGGTTACAGGCCACTCTAGGACAACGCCTATCACCTTTGTCTCAAGCAATCCTAAAGTGGTTAAAGTCTCTGCTAAAGGGTATGTAAAAACGGTCAAAAAGGGAAGTGCTGTGATTACAATTACAGTGGATGGCAGAGTATATAATTGTTATGTGGCATCCTCCAAATCATCAATTATTAGTTCCATTAAACGAGGGTACAGTGTACTTGGTTCTAAATACAGCCAGAAGCTACGTATGAAGAAAGGCTATTATGACTGTAGCTCCCTTGTGTGGAGATGCTTTTCTAAAGCAGGTTACTACTTTGGACAAAAGACCTATGCACCTACAGCAGCAGCCCAGGCACAACGACTAGTGAAGAAGAGAAAGGTTCTTTGCTATAAAGGAATTAGCCAGACAAAGCTTTTACCTGGAGACCTGCTCTATATGAAGAATAGTACTAAAAATGGACGCTATAAAAATATTGGTCACGTAGCGATTTATATTGGCAATGGGAGAATCCTTCACGCAACGGATATGAAACATGGTGTTTGTATAGATAACTACAATACATATAAAAATAGAATAGTATTGATTGGTCGTATTTAGATAACATAAGGAGTAATTCTTTTAGAATTGCTCCTTTTTCTATGTCAATTGTTGTGGTAGAATAGATGAATAAAGTAGGATTTAGTGGAAGGATGACTAGTTATGCAGAAGAAAGTAGACAGAACTACTGCATCAAAGGGAACGATCTATACGTTAATTGGTGGTAGCTGTTGGGGATTTTCTGGTACCTGTGGTCAGTATCTATTGTCGAATTGCCAAGTGGATGCTAGATGGCTCACAGCGGTAAGAATGCTGTCTGCAGGACTATTATTAACTTGTTTTTGCTTATTTAAGAAGAGAACCACTATGGTAGGATTATTAAAGGATAAATCCAGTGTCATACGACTGATATTGTTTGCCCTTGCTGGACTTACAGTTTGCCAGTTTACCTATCTTAATGCCATTAAACATACCAATGCAGGAACCGCTACGGTGCTGCAGTATTTAGGTCCTATTTTGATTCTTATTTTTGTCTGTATTACATCGTTACGGTTGCCTAAGCTAAGAGAGGGCATCGCCATCCTGTTGGCACTTATGGGGACTTTCTTCATTGCCACTGGTGGAGATATACATAGTTTAGTGATTACGAAAGAGGGATTATTTTGGGGGATTATGTCTGCTGTAGGGGCATTTTTGTATACCCTTCTTCCTAGAACCATTATGGCCAAATGGGGAAGCACCGTGGTCACAGGACTGGGTATGTTGGTTGGAGGAATTGTATTATTTGTGGTAGTCAGAGCTTGGAGCATCCCTGTTACCATGTCGCTTCCTGTATTTCTTGGACTCATTGCCATTATAGTAGTAGGAACAGTCATTGCATTTACCCTTTATTTACAAGGAGTGGTGATGCTAGGAGCAGTAAAAGCAAGTATGCTTGCCAGCGTAGAATCAGTTGCTGCTACCTGTTTTTCTGCAATCTTTCTAGGGACAACGTTTGGAGGCATGGATTTAGTAGGGTTTGCTTGTATTTTGACAACGGTATTTTTAATTTCCGACCATTGATGTATTTGACGAGGTTAAAATACTTGTTTATAATAAAGAAGGAGGTGAGCCTATGAAGACAATAATTACGATTAGTCGTGAATTTGGTGCAGCTGGTGGAGAAATCGGTAGACGGCTTGCTGATGAGTTGAATCTGCAATACTATGACAAGGAAATCATTTTAATGGCAGCAAGACGATCGAATCTAAACGTAGATAGCCTTATTGAATGGGACGAGAAGATACCTAAGAATTTTGGGTTTGCTCAAAGTTTATTTGATTTTTATAACCGTCCTTTAAGTGAGAAGATTTTTGCTGCTCAGACCAAGGCGATTCGAGATATCGGAGAACGTGGAAACTGCGTTATTGTCGGACGTAATGCAGACAGTATTTTACGTGAGTATGATGGATGTCTTACCGTATTCGTTCATGCTGATTTGGAGTGGCGAGTGAATCGTATGAGCTCAAAGATGCCAGAGGAAAGACTTGAGAAGATTGAAGAAAAGGCAAAGCTAGTTGATCAGGCTAGAAGAAAGTATTACTCTTACCATGTACATAGGGAATTTGGAATGGCTGATAATTATGATTTATCTCTGTGTTCTTCCCGTCTAGGAATCGATACATGTGTGCAAATAATTAAAGATTTGGTTAAGGCGAAATAGTGGTAAATTCTTTATTATTGTTAAGCATTTGACAAAAATCGAGTTGACGAAGAAAGCATCAGCACATATAATATGGGAGTAAGGGTAGTAGGGATGGAACGCTATTACTCTATCTTTTATTTTAGGGTACATATTAGAAAAGTTTTAAGTAGTAAAGTATTCAAAACAATGAGAAAGAGAGGATTAGAGTTATGAAAAAATTAGGAAAAGTAGTTTCACTAGTATTATGTTTAGCATTAACAATGACAATGTTTACCGCATGTGGTAGTAAGAAGGATGATGCAGCTGATTCTGATGGCAAGAAATATGTAATTGCTACCGATACTGCATTTGCTCCATTTGAATTCACCAACGACAAGAATGAGTTTGTTGGAATCGATATTGATATTTTAGATGCCATTGCAGAGGATCAAGGTTTTACATATGAATTGAGTGCACTTGGTTTTGATGCCGCTTTATTAGCGGTTCAAAGTGGTTCCGCTGATGGCGTAATCGCTGGTATGTCCATAACAGAGGCAAGAAAAGAAAAATTTGATTTCTCCCAGCCTTACTATGATGCAGATGTTACTATGGCAGTAGCACAGGGCTCTACCATTGCTTCCTAT
>JAEZQN010000223.1 GCA_023441145.1 Bacillota bacterium | reverse complement strand
TTATAGAAGCAGAAAGAACAAGCGAAAATGTCTCAAAAGAAACTAAGCGTGAAATTGAGGAATTTACTCGAAGTGAAGAAAACATTCAATCTATACGAGAACTCAAGCAAAAATTATCCGATGATTTAAAAGACATTTTAAAACCTGCACTAGAAAAAATGTCCAGTTTGTTTGAAAATGAGCAAAATGAAATTGGATTGCAACAAGGAAATGTATCTATCTTCCAGAACTTAAGACCTGATGTAAGAGTTTCAGATGCCTATGTAACCGATGTTAAAGATACCAAAGGGGAATTTGTTGTTCCCCTTGCTTATAACGGGCTTGGATATAACAACTTGATAAATATTTATATGCTCATTAAATTGACAGAAATCAGGAAAGGCAAAGATTTTCGTATTCTTTGCCTCGAAGAACCTGAAGCACATCTCCATCCAGCGATGCAATATAAATTATTTAAGTTTCTTCGAAAGCTAGATGAAGATAATAAATTAAACCAACAAATTTTTGTGACCACTCATTCCAGTAACATTTCTGCAGTTGCAGGACTTGATAATATGTTCATGCTTGATTACTGTCGTTCTGATGAAGGGTCGGAATGTTGTCAACAAAGTCTAGAAGAACATTTTTCAGATAAAGCAGATTCAAAACGACATTTAGCTAAATTTCTTGATGTGACACGTTCAGATATGCTATTTGCAGATAAAGTTATACTTGTTGAGGGCATTGCAGAGAAGCTGCTATTACCACTATTTATGGAGAAATGTAATTTTTCATATGAAGATTATCATATTTCTATTGTGGAAATTGGGGGCAAGCATTTTGAGCATTTTATTGAATTGTTCAATGGCAATGCTGTCATAAAAAAAGTCCTTTGTATTACGGATTGTGATTTTCCTTGGATTGAAGACCATATCTTGAAATCTATTTCAGAGTATACACAACGTGAGGATGCGACACATATTAAGAAGCTAAAAGAAAAATTCACCATAGATAATTTTCACTTAGTTTCCCAATCACTAGGTGGACAGACATTTGAAGATGAATTATTTCTTGAAAACATAGGTAACGTAGAAGTCACAAAATCACTGCTTAAAATCGTATTGCCCGATTGCATGCTAGAGTTTCTGAACACACATAACCTTTGCTTTGATCAGTGGGCAGCAAATCTCGATAAAATATCGAATGCTAAAACCAAGAAAAAAATAAGCGACATGATCTCAACATTCCAAGCGAAAATAGCAATTGATACGAAACATACTAGTAAATATCATCATCTTTTCTTTGCACAACTATTCCTATCATATGCTAAATCAAAAAAAGGTGATGTTGCTCTAAGTATTCTGACGAGTGAAGAGATTGTAAACCAGATGTCTGTAATAACATACATCAAGGAGGGGTTGGAATGGCTTTCGAAATAGAGTCTGGGACGATTCTAACCGCTGAACAGCTGCAAAATCATGGCAAGATTTATGCTGGACCAGGGGCAGGAAAGACACATTTTTTAGTTGAAAATGTAAAAAATATTGTCACTAACCATCCGATTGTGTCGCAAAGTTGTTCTCGTAAAGTTTTGTGTATTACTTATACAAACGCAGCAGTTGAAGAAATAGAACGTCGTCTAAATAGGTTTTCTGATTCTGTTGAAGTTTTTACTATTCATAGTTTCATTATTGAACATATTATTAAGCCTTTTCAAACTGACTTACGAAGAATTATAAAAGAAAATTTCAATATCGAAATAAAAGGAAATAAAGCCATTACATCACAGCTAGAGGGTTTAGGCATTTTACATGGGATTGACAGAAATGAAATTTATAAATTTATAAGTACTAAATCATCTGATGACTCACCGTTTTCATATAGTAAAAAACTAATGGGAGACGTTCAGGTTGATAATTCGACATTTTTGAGTAACGGTAAAATTCAATTATCATCTTCGAAGAGTGTTTCTGAAAATCATAAGTTACCCATTAAAGAATATGCTTGGTCGATAGCTCGGAGATTAACGCATGATGAAATCTTGTTTTTTGGTTACCAAATACTGAAAACAAATCCTACGGCATTGTACTCTTTACGAGTAAAGTTTCCATTTATATTTGTAGATGAATTTCAGGACACAAACCCTTTACAAACACTATTAATAAAGTTGATTGGCATAAAGTCAACTACCGTAGTGATCATCGGAGATATCGCACAGTCAATTTATAGTTTTCAAGGAGCAAGACCGTCACAGTTCGCAACTTTTTCTACAGATGGCGATAGACAATTATCAGATTATGTTATTAAAGGAAACCGCCGTTCAACTGAAAATATTGTAAAGTTTTGCAATTTTATTCGTAAGTCTGACGGAACCGTTATTCAAAATTCAATACGTCCATACAAAAACAGAGAGGAAAAGATTGTTTCCGAAGCAATTCCTATACGTTTTCTAATTGGAGATTCTGATAATATTAAATCAATAATAGCTGCTACGATGGATAGTGGCGGTATAGTTTTAACTCGAGCATGGGCGAAAGCATTTGACTATATTCGTGATATTGAAGATTCGCAGATTAAGGTTTTGACAGCTATTTATAATTCATATTATAACTCACCCATTGATATTCGAGCTGAGATAACAGAAATGAATAACGTTACTTGGGTTCGTTCTTTTAGGTTTATTTTTCGATTACATGAGGCATATAAAAGCGGTTCTTTTGTTGATGCTTTAAATGCATTCAAACTTTATGTTGATATTGATCCTAAGAAACTAAATCACTCTATGCTATGGGGAATAATAGCAATCATTAAAGACACCTTCGTTGGTCTAACAGATACTTCGTCTCCAGTTGAAGTAATAGAAAACTTCAACAATAAGCTTAATGAGTTGAAAAATGAAAATTTAAAGACATCACTATTTGGGGAAACATTCTGCGTTACTGTTTTTGATGAATATGACATGAATAATAATAAACCAATTGTGTCTAATTTATCGGCCTTGACATGGGCAACTTCATTCAAGTTATTCACCGAAGTTTTTTCACCAGAAAGCAAATATATGACAGTACATCAGGCTAAAGGATTAGAATGGGATAAGGTAATTGTAAGCGTCAATCCAAATAATTTTGACAAAATAAAGCTACCTATAGTCTATAGTAACCCAGAAATATTGAAGGAAGAAGCTGCAGATGAATTTGTAAGAATGTATTATGTTGCATGTAGTCGTGCCAGAGAGAGTTTATATGTACATTTACCAAGTGGATTTGATCAGAATGTAATAACTGCAGCTTTGGACGGCAGAAACATCAACTACGAAATAATCATTTGAGATTTATAAAAGAGAGACGTTATCCTTTATGGACAACGCCTCTCTTTGTTGTTTACCGTATTCAGTTTACCTTTGACCCTCAGTTCACAAGTTGTCTTTATGACCCCTTGCCTTTAATTGATGGGGGTTTTAAAATATAGTTCATTGTTTTAGTATATTACTTTTATTCTGGCATTTCAGCTATAAAACTAATTGATTAAAGCAACCATAAACTAGTTTTACTCAAGAAGCTTCTTTTTCATTAAAGCAAAGTCAATTGCATCATTTGCTCCATCTTTATTTAAG
>JAEZQN010000213.1 GCA_023441145.1 Bacillota bacterium | reverse complement strand
ATGCATTTTTTCAAAGCAGCTATATTGGGTGCTTTATTTGTCATGTCATTATCAATGTCCAAAAATAATATACTTAACTAACTTCTCAAAAAAGTATTTGACATAGTTAGTCTATGTAACAAAAAAGAGGCTGAAGCACTTAATTAGTGAAACAGCCTTTTCCCTATTTATACTACTTTTATGGAAAGAATTCTTTCAAAAATTCTTCTTTCAATGGTGTTTGTTGTTGTAAAATTGTAAGCTTCTGAATATTTCTAGCGGAAATCCAAGATTTCTTGTTATTAATATAATAATTAGTTACCTTCCAGAACTTCTCTGGGTAAAGAAGCATAAGGTACAGAATATGATATTCTTCCTTAGAAATAGAACGAACCGATTCATACCCACTTAAAATGGTATGACCATAATTCTTATCCCAATTGTTCTTCTCCATACATTTACGAAATAGCTGATATAAATCCATAATCTGCACACCACAGCAGCACTTCTCAAAATTAGTAACAGCAATTCCTTCTTTTGTTACGAGGATATTGTGATAGGTATAGTTACCATGACACCCCAGTCCTTTTTTTAAGCACTCCTCATAGAAGCCATTATAATTACAAGCTTCTAAAAGAGCTGTTGCCTTTTTAGCATCCTCATAAAAGAAATCGAAAATCAGCAGGAAGGTAAGTTCAAAATCATTTCTCTGCTTTTTATTCCAAATATAAGTTTTAACACGCTTCAATTCTTTGTTATGTTTATCAAAAAGCTCTGCTAAGTGGGGTTGGCAAATAGAGGTTTCCTCTTCTTCCTTTATACCCTCTAGGGCCCTATGAATCCTCGCCAAATTCTTGGCTGCAGCATAGATATCCTTTAATTCCTTAAGGTTACATTCTTCTCCTTCAAACCAGTTCTTAATGACATACTTGGTGCCGGCACTATCTGCTGTGACAAAGCCTCCCTCCTTATTGGGAAGGATTATGTCCACATTATTAAACCCCTTATTCACCAGCACATCCTTTACTTTATTCTCATAAAGTAGATGATTCTCAGAGTCTTCAAAGCATTTGAACAGCTTTAAGCCTTGATTGGTTTCCAAAAGAAATGCACCCCTTGCGCGGTACATATTATAGACTTTAAGATCATATTGCCTAAAAACTTCGCTATGTTTGTCGTCCACAGTATTGCCTCCAATCAACTTAATCATCCTAGGACTCAGTGCCTTGATTAATATTATGAGGGGGGGGAAGTTTTCATACCTAAAAAGATAGGTTCTCCCTATACTTTTCCGACAAACGAAGGAGTTCTTCTCTATTATTATACTCAGGATGCTCTAATACCACATTGAGAAGGGTATTTAGTAGGTTGCCCAACTCCTTTCCTGGTAAAAAGCCCTGGTCTATTAAATCTTTTCCATTAATTGCGAGGTCACTTTGACACATAGGATGGCACTTTCTAACGCAGTCCTCATAAATCTCTTTTACCTTTTTGATAATCTCATATTTTCCTTCAAAAGTTGCAGGATTCTGAGCAGATATATCTGCATGTTGTACCAAAAATAATAGCTCCATAAGATCCTTACCCATTGCATTGGTAGCTTTTCTTACCAAAACTGGCTCAGGCCTTACTCGTTCATCATGATTAGCAATTAAGCGCACTACAAGATTGATGGTGTAATTGTCAAACTTAAGTCTATTAAGAATGGCTTTGGCCATTTTACTGCTAATCGCAGGATGACCATGAAAATGGTCCCGACCACTATGGTCTAGTGTTCTGGTCTGAGGTTTTCCAACATCATGAAGTAGCATGGTAAGACAAAGTACCGTATAAAGCTTAGAGTCAATCTGAAGTAGTTCCTCTGGATAGGCTTTCTCCTCCACCACTAATCTTCTCATTGCTTTAATAGACTCTGTGGTGTGGACTCCTACATTATATATATGATGTGGATTCATCTGAGGAGTGGAAAGCATAGCATCAAATTCCGGTAAGACTACTTTCGTAATTCCAAGTTCACTAGCTGTGATCAATTTTTCTGGATGAGGAGAAGTTAACAACTTCACTAGCTCCACTCGAATACGCTCCGCACTAATGGCTGTAAGATGCTTGGCCTTAATAGCAATTGCTTTGGTAGTCTCCTCATCGATATCAAATCCTAACTGGGCTGCAAAGCGAACAGCTCGAAGTATTCTAAGAGCGTCCTCATCAAACCGGTCTTCTGCCTTACCTACACAACGAATCACCTTATTCTCAAGGTCATGAATTCCATTAAACTCATCCACTAGTCCTACGGTTGGATTGTATGCCATAGCATTAATGGTAAAATCTCTTCGTTTTAAATCTTCAATAAGGTTACTGGTAAATTCCACAGACTTAGGGTGTCGATTATCCTCATATTCTCCGTCTATTCGATACGTAGTAACCTCATAACCTGTTTTGTCTAACATGACCGTTACCGTACCATGTTCTATCCCTGTATCGATGGTTCTACGAAATAACTGCTTTACCTCTAGGGGTTTGGCAGACGTAGTTATATCCCAATCCTCTGGACTTCTATGGAGGATAGTATCTCTTACACAACCTCCTACCGCAAATGCCTCAAAGCCTGCATTGGTTAGCGTATCTATTATATATTCAACTGGTTCAGGAATCTGTATTCTCATAATAACACCACTTTTCTATCTAGATTCTATATCATTCCTGGGATATAGCATTTTTATCCTATTTCTCATTATACTTAGTTTTACATGAGGTGACAACATGAATTCCACTAAGCCTATGCTAAAGTATTCCCACTCTATGTAAATTAACTCTTGCATAATCTTATATTTCTGCTATACTTTTTTTGACATACGTAAACAAAATAATATTGAGCAGAGTAGAAGGTTGTGCGTTAAGTGCTGATTAGACGGGGAGTTGCTAATCGGACGAAAAGTTTAGGCTTGCGGTACAACATTCGCATCCCGCTGCTACACATAGATTACATACCTCTATGTTTGTAGCGCTCGATCTGCAAAGGAGGTATCTTTTTTATGAAAAATGCACTTGTAAGATTTAAGACGTCTACCTTTGAGCTAAAAAAAGTGAAGAGTCTTGCTATCACGGCTATGTTAGTGGCTATGTCCATTATTCTTAGCTATTTATCTGTGGATGTCACCCCGACAATCCGCATTAGTTTTGCCTTTTTGCCTATTGCTATCATGGGCTTTCTATTCGGGCCGGTGGTCAGCGTTTGTGGCGCATTTGCCATTGATTTGATTAATTTTATGTTTAAGTCAGGGTTAGGATTTAATCCAGGAGTCACTCTATGTGCTATGATAACTGGCCTACTCTATGGTATCTTTTTATATCAGAAAAAAGTAACTCTACCACGAGTGAGTTTAGCCTGGGTTATCAATGCAGTCTTTTGTAATATTTTATTAAAATCTGCGTTTCTAGCCCCTATGCAGGGAATCACATATCCTGCCATGCTAGTATCTAGAATTCCTGTTCAGATAATTGTAGCTGTGTTAGAGGTAATTCTATTTATGAGTATCTCCCCAGTACTAAAAGCACTGAAAAATAAATAGAAAAACATCCCACCTATCTACCCCGGATAGGATGGGATGTTTTTTATTGCAATTATAACATTTCTTAGTAAGCTCTTCCCCAGTAAACTAAGGTCTTCGCTGGCTTGCCACAGCAAACGCAGGTCTTTGCAACTTCTTCTTGCTCAAATGGCATACATCTAGAGGTTGCCCCTGTATCTTCTTTAATCTTAAGCTCACAAGCTTCCTCTTTACACCACATTGCTTTTACAAAGCCAGGCTTTTCTTCTACTGTATTCTTAAACTCTTCATAAGTAGTAGCTGTATTGGTATGAGCATCTCTATGAGCTCTTGCCTTTTCTAGCATATCATTCTGCATTTGATCTAAGATTTCTTGTAGCTTAACAGAAAGCTCATCTAAGGATACCACAATTTTTTCTCTTGTATCACGACGTACTACAACGGCCTGATTTGCTTCTATATCCTTAGGACCAAGCTCGATACGAACTGGAATACCACGAATCTCCTGCTCACTGAATTTCCATCCAGGGCTCTTATCGGAATCATCTAATTTTGCACGGTAACCTGCTGCCACTAAAGCTTCCTTCACTTCGTTTGCTTTTTCAAGTACCCCTTCTTTATGTTGAGCAATTGGGATTACCATAACTTGAGTTGGAGCAATTCTTGGAGGAAGAACTAAACCACTATCATCTCCGTGTACCATGATGATGGCACCGATAATACGTGTAGACATACCCCAAGAAGTCTGATGTGCGTATTGTAACTTATTTTCTTTATCTGTATATTGAATACCAAAGGCTCTAGCAAAGCCGTCTCCAAAGTTATGGCTTGTACCAGACTGTAATGCTTTTCCGTCATGCATTAAGGCTTCAATGGTATAGGTAGCATGTGCACCTGCAAACTTCTCTTTATCTGTCTTACGACCCTTAATCATTGGAATTGCCAGTACCTGCTCACAGAAATCAGAGTATACATTTAACATCTGAACAGTTCTCTCTTCTGCTTCTTCAGCAGTAGCATGAGCAGTATGGCCTTCTTGCCATAAGAATTCCATAGAGCGAAGGAATGGTCTTGTTGTCTTCTCCCAACGCACTACAGAACACCATTGATTATAAAGCTTTGGTAAATCACGATAGCTCTGTACGATATTAGAATATAAATCGCAGAATAAGGTCTCAGAGGTAGGACGAACACATAACCGTTCTTGTAATGGTTCTAAACCACCATGAGTAACCCAAGCTACCTCAGGAGCAAACCCTTCTACGTGGTCTTTCTCTTTTTGTAATAAGCTTTCTGGAATAAACATTGGCATGTATACATTTTCAACACCAGTTTCTTTAAACTTCGCATCTAAGGTTTTCTGAATATTTTCCCAGATGGCATATCCATTTGGACGAAGTATCATACATCCACGTACACTGGAGTAATCAATCAATTCAGCTTTTTTTACAACGTCTGTGTACCATTGAGCAAAATCTTCGCCCATTGGCGTAATTGCTTCTACTAATTTCTTGTCTTTTGCCATTATAGCATCTCCCTTTCTTGTTTGATCTACTTATTTTATAACGGACTTATCAGAATGATTTAACTTCTATAAAATAAAAAAATCCTTCAAGTCCTCCAAGGGACCGAAAGATTCGGCGGTACCACCCTATTTAGCAACAAATCACTTTATCGCTCTCTTTCCTTCTATTAACGCTAGAAACACGCTGTATTTTCATACAGAGCTCCAGGGTAGGTTCAAATCCAGTGTCTAAAGAATCTCTCACCAATGATTCTCTCTCTTTGTAGATCACATAAATCCTACTTGTCCCTATCTCCGCCGATATATTTCGATTGTAAAATACGGATATTGTTTTGTCAAGTCCTTCCCGTCTCAGAGCCTTCTTCTACAATTGTTTTTATAATAACAAGCCCTAAGGGCCCAGCCAAAAATCCAATGACACCGAACAACCGAAAACCTACAAACATGGCCATAAGGGTAAAGAAGGGATGTAGACCTATCCGGTCTCCTAACATTCTAGGTTCAATGAAGGACCGGATAACCTCACATACAATATACATACTCAGCACCACTGCGGCAACAAAATAATTGCCTCCCAACAGCTTAATAATCGCAATAGGTACAAGGAACAGCCCACTTCCTAGCACTGGAAAAGCATCTAGAATGGCTATCGCTATGCCAGCTAATATGGCATACTGGTTTTTAGTCCACATAAACCCTGCCACTAAAATCACGCTGTTAATGGACATAATGACAAGCTGGGTTTTTAAATAAGCAAAACCAACCTTGCTAAGCTTGCTAGTAACTGGGTGAACAAATCTATAAAAATCAGTACTCCTATATTTTTCACTAATATCCTCATAGCCCTGTATCAAGTTAATAATTGCAATACAGATAATTAGCACAAGGGAAATGAACGCAAAAAAGCCTACTAAGAGATTCAAGGTCTGTTGAGAAAGAATAGGCATGGCAATCTCTCTAACCATGTCCCACACAGAAGTCATATTGTCATTTAAAAACAGACTCGCCCGTCCTTGCTCCCATCCAAAGACATGGTCACAGTAACCGCAAAGAGAATCCATACTATTAGAAATTGCCCTAGTATATACAGGAATATCATTAAGAAAATTCTTTAACTGATTGAACAATACCATACCAAGATAAAAAAAGCCTCCCCCTAGAACAGCTAAGGAAAGAATAAGGCTAACAACACTACTAAATATAAGGGGAAAATGTAGCTTGTTTTTCAAAAAACTCACTAGGGGCATAATTAGCTTAGCAATTAAGTAGGCAATAATAAAAGGAAAGAATAAAGGCAATAGATAACGAAAACCAATGTACACGCCAATAGTAGACAGTCCGATCAACCACATCTGATGTCTTAAGCTGTTCCAATTAATTTCCTTCTCTTCCTTTACTCTTTCCTGTGATTCTTTCAATATTACACCTCAGCAAACTCACTATTCTTTGTAGTACAATCAATAGTTATAGTATTGGTAAAACGAGGTTTGCTATGTATAATAATATTTTCTAGTAATTGATTATTATTCTATATTTACTATATGTTTCCAAGTTACTGTACTAAAATGGAAATAGGGTGTCAAAATTCCGTAGGGTTTTAAAATTACCCTTTGCAGCAATATCACCTGTCATAAAAGCTTTTTGGAAGGTCAAGGAACCTCCAATTATCTTTGTTAGCACAGAGTCCGTGGTTCTTGCTATGACATCTGCATCTGCTTTTTCACCATAATAACAATTTAAGGATTGACCCTTAATCTCCACGATTAATGTCTTGTTCTTATCTTTAATCTCAATGGCATAGCTAGCGTTAAAATTGTCGATAGGCTGGAATATATCCTTAAATTTCTGAAGAATATCTTCCTCTCGTCCTTTACTTTCTCCCAACATTTCTTTGAACAGCATAGTAAGCTCTTGAATATCTTCCTTCTGCTTCTTGACATAAGTGTCATCTGACACATACACAGATAGTTGTTCACTTTCCTGTGGAGTTAACTCTAAGGAGAGGTTTCGTAACACCTTATTTCTCATAACCATCTGGCTATTTGGCAGAGCTTTGCTCTTTTGATTAATGACACGATAAAGTGCCTCTGCATGCTTTTCAATAATAACTGCATAATCGGCATTGGTCTCAAACTCCACATGATCCTCAACATAAGCACACAAACCAGGCTGTACCCTGCCACCTAGCATCTCCCATGCCTTGATCAAATTACCTTCTGCATCTCTTTCCCCACAGGTTGTGGAGAGAACCACTGGAAGCATATATAAGCCTGCCAGTTTCTCTTTGTCTCCATAAAACCAGCACGCATCTAAAAACTGTTGCATGTAGCCACCTATACCAAACCATTCTACTGTAGCTACCAGAATTACTCCATCTGCTCCCTTTAAGGTTTGAGGTAACATACTAATATTACTTTTCTCTTCAAACAGATTGTAGCGTTCTACATCCACCCTGATTTCCTTAAGGACCTCTTCCAGCTTGTTCATCACATATAACGCCGGATCCTCCATTAATCCTCTTCCACCATAATAAATCTTAATCTTCATTAGCATCACCCCGTCTTTTGATTTCTACGAATCGTATCTAGTAAAATACATACCAGTATTCCTATAAAAAATCCTACTATATGAGCAATATTATCTACCTGTCCTTGTGATCGAAATCCTCCATATACCGTAACAAATAGAAATAACAAAAACCTTTTTGTGGAAACATCAAATCCCCTTCCGCGGTACCTGACCACAAGATAGGCAAATCCACCGATAATTCCAAATATGGCACCAGAAGCACCCAATCCAATTACATTTTCACCAATTTCATGAAAATAGAAAACAGAACCTACGTTGGCTATAATTCCAGCTACAAAATAAATAATCAAGAATCGAATACTACCAAAGTTGCTTTCTAACATATATCCAACTACCGCCAACATCAACATATTGTTCATTATATGCTCAAAGTTTGCATGAAGAAAAAGTGCTGTAAAAAGGCGATAAACTTCATTGTCCACTACAATAGCAGAGTAGCTTGTAGCTCCCCAGTCAAAGAATACCTTAAGCTCTTCATAGGAATCTGGTACTAGTACATGAAGTGCTTTCATTTTCATAAGAAGAAAGATCACTATATTAATACTAATTAGCGCTATCGTACAAACAGGCTTTCCCTTTAGCCATCCCTTTAGAGTTTTGTTACTCGTAGACCCTCTCTGAAAAATGCTGCCAGAATGCTCCTTTTTTATATACACTGGGTCAGTATACTCTGGATTTACTGTATGAAGAGGTCCAATCAATAATTCCTCTAACTGGCTCCTTACATCTGCAAAGCCCTGTGGTTGATTTTCAAATATAACTAATCGATTTGTGGAAGTATTTACAATCCAGTGTGTATATTGGTCTTCTTGGCAATAAGGCTTCACTGCCTCTATCTCATTCCCACAGAGTAAACTTAAAACCTTCACCTCTAAATATCCTTTTTGGTAATAAGCTTGCTCCACCTGCTTTAGAATGTGCTGATATTGTTCTAGAGTAAATTGCTTCTGATCCTTCATATCAAAGAGAACAATTACTCTTATATCTGTATTATCTGGTTTATATAAAATTCTTACATTAGGAAAATTAGTTTTCTGTACACCATACTGGTGGTGCCATAAAAACTCTGCTAACCTTTCAATCATGGTTGTCCCCCTAATCAATTATTCGGGCCATATACTTTTAAAACCTATACAATATCATACCATAAACACGTAGCATTTTCCATTTATTATTTAAAGGCCTAGTTGATACATGACATCAGCAAATCTAATATAATCTCCTGGGCGAAGAACTTGGCTATTCTCCGGTAATAACCGCTTATCATTTACATAGGTCCCATTTAGGGAGTTCCTATCTTTTAGATAAAGGTTTCCACCCTCCATAGAAAAAACAGCATGCTGTCGACTTACTTTTACACTTCTAAGAATCCCACTGGGTTGCTCACTATCCTTTCCAATAGAAAAGGGAAATTGATTCAGCCATATAGACTCTGTTCCACCTTCACTACAGGGTAATAACCGATATGATGTTAACATTGTAGCACTAGAAATATCTTCTTTCTCTCCAAATACCTTCCATGCAATAACTCCTTCTACCAGGAGCATCATCACTACGAACACAATTATTTTCATTAAATCAAGTTGATGACCGATTCTGGTATAAAAAAGACCACCTACATAACCTAGGCAAAATAGAATAAGAAACGCTACCGACGATAGTATAAATATAATAGTCCCTTTAGGAGCTATAACCTCAGTCTGACTAGGTTCTTCCACTTGAGGTAATATTCTAGGTTCATCAGCTTGAGGTAATATTCTAGCTGGAGGTGGCTCAACATTATTTATCTTTACTAAAGGATTGGCAAATTCCATCTCCAGCTCTGGTGTTAGGGTGATAATGGATTGTTTTACTCTTTGATTCTCCTGTTCAAAATGATAATCCCTTACATAAGTTAATATTTTCTTTGTAGAAAAACTATCTTCACCTAACATTTGGTAGAGTTGATATACTAGCTTTACTGCTGCAAGGTCTTCATAATCTACTTGATTCATAAGAAATCCTACAACATTAGATATCTGCTGCCTTATAGGTTCCACAAAATCAGGACAATAGCAAAAAAAGTATCGTCCCTCGTTAACATCTAAGTATATATATTCTGGATTCACTAAGTAGCTGTCTTCCTCTAAGTAATACTCTTTCCCATAGACCAATGCCTCTAATAGTTGGATCATAAATTGCTTAACAGCTGCTTCTTTTAACCGTATTCCTTTACAGTAATGAGGGAAGGTCTCTTTCTCAGTGGCATTATAAAGATAGCGTACCATCCCATCTTCATAGAACTTTTGTATCGGAAGTAAATAATGGACCTGATATCCCTGCAACATGTGAAAGCGAAAGTCTTCCTCCTTACTTCTTGGTTCTACCAAAATAGATAACTGTTTTTGATTTAAGGAAACCGATTCTTTAATATCCAACAACATCTTCCCCTTTCTTATTATTTTCCTAAGAAGTCACCTACCTTACTAAGAAATTCTGTAATACAATCCGCTCCTTTTACCTGAGTAATGGTCCCCGTAATTACCTCTGCCTTCCTTGCAAATTCTTCTGGATGATGGCTATCTCTATTCTGGCTAACAAATATTTTCTTTCCGCCCTTTATATACTCCAAAGCCAAGGAGAAGCTTATTTTACTGTCTGCTTCGATATCAATTTGGCAAGAATCCTCCGTAATATCTATGTCAATCATATTCACCTGACAAATAAACAGCTTTCCTTTTACCTCCTGGTTTATAAAATACATAAGTTCCTCCCTATGTTTTTCATTGTCTTCTCCTAATAAACTGACATCCAGTAATTTATCATAATTAATCTCACTACTTAATACATCGCTTGGTTGATGACATAGTTGGTTAAAACGAACCAAAGCCTCCTCTGCCACAGACTGAAGGACAACCTTATCATGAAGGATAAGTGTCATATACATCAGACAGAGAATTACGATTAGAATAACTGGTAATACAAATACCGCTTCTACCGTCATACTTCCTTTTACTACTTTTCTTCTCAACCAAGATACACCCCCAGATAACTAATGAGTACAAAGGGTACAAACGGTATACTATCCTTCTTTTTACACTTTTTTAGACATAGCAAGACAATGGAGAATAACGCTGCTAAGAACAAACTGTAAAATAGCACAACACATCCCCCATAAAGCCCCATTACAAAACCTACTAATAGAATAATGCATCCATCTCCCATTCCAATGGCTCCATTTAATACCTTACTAAGTACTAACAGAATTCCACCTAATAAAGCTCCAAATAGACTTACCATCCAACTCATGTTTTGATCTGGTAAGGACAGTAACAGGAGTGCTACCCCACAGCATAAAATAAGTATTATGGGAATGTTTTTATTTTTAATATCGAGTACGGTACTTATCACTAAAAATACAAGAATAATAATGCTTTTTATAATGGCTAAACTCATAATAGCTTCCTTTCTTCTCTATATTATGGATAACACTTGGAACAAGGCTTTCTACCACCAACCTCAGACTTTTTAATCGTAATAATATTACGGTCAATCCTTGTGCATAGTTGACTGGTGTGGTAGCGATCCCCATATTGGGTAATATAATAGCCTTTTTGCTCTGATTCTCCTTTTGCACAGGCCTCACAAGGATAGTATTTTCCTCCACTTTTATTTCTCAATTTACTTAATCTACTTGCATCTACAGCACTGATTTTTACGGTAAGATACGTACAGCTTTTATGACTGTGATATGCCTTTCCACCTTTTGTAATATATACATATTCCTCCTCCCTATTTTCATTGTTGTCACCCTCTTCCTCTGTCTCTTGCTGTAAGGAAGCACCAATAAAGCCTCGTGTCTTTACCTGTTGAATCACTGGAAAGGAAAGATGAGAAAAAAATGGAACTGGAATTTTCACTTTATAGGAAGCAACTATTTCAATGATGCCATCCTCCTCCATGAAGGAGGAACCAAGAAAACTAACGCCATCTACTCCTCCTTTCACACCGTATAATTCCTGGCCTTCATCCATAAGCTGTTGAAATCGGATTTTATAATAGCTTCCCTCCACAAGCTTAGTGACTATATTCTTTGCTCCATTGGAATCATCGATCTTTACCTGTTCCTTCCCTTTCTCATCCTTCCCACTAGTAAGAAGTTCATAAAGGTAGCCATATCGAGAGGCTTCTTGAGCAATTTCAGTTATATTCCCTTGTATCTTTACTTGCGTCTGAAATACTTGAAAAAAATAGAGAAATCCCACTATTACAAAGAAGAATAAGGGAAAAACCAAGGTAGCCTCTACGGTCAGAGACCCCTTTACTTTATATTCATCTATCACTATACCCACCTTGTCCTTCCACATTATGTAACTAAAACGAAGCAGGACGCCCACCCTTGGTTTTTTTCACTGCTTTTCTGGGGCAACAGATGCTTGAAGAGAACTTTAATTTTTTGAATGGGCATCCTGCTTCGTTTTAACTTCTTTCTCTAATAAGAATATTCTGTTGTGATTTCTACATTGGAAAACTCCCCTGTTCGTCCAGTAAACTGCTTAATGAATGGTATGGAGAGAAATTTATCAGGAACATGATACTCTAGAGACATTTCTAGCGCAAAAATTCCATCTGTCATAAGGAAATCTTCCTTGTATCTTAGACGTGTATTCTCCTGAATCAAATCCATCATTCGATAAGATAAGGTGTCTGAGCCTACCATAAACATATAGAAGTTCAGATAATCCTCATAGGTCATGCTAAGAAGAGACTTGTCCTTCCTTGGTAGCGTTTTAATCTTCTGTTGCACCATAGACTTACTAATTGTAAGAAGCTCCTCAAAGCGGACACTAAAGCTACCTGCTTTTTTAAACAAGGCCACCGATTTTCCCTGCATCAAAGCACCTACATCTACCAACGCTTCTTCAAACCCCCAACCCATTAGTATAACATGCTTTACAACTGTAACTAATGGTGCACATCCAGTAAAGCCCACCATAGCTGTTGCTGTGGCAAAAGCTTTTGCTCTGGCTTTTGAATCTGTTAAAAGGGATAAATAGTTCATGGCTGTACGTATAAATACGGTTCTGCTCACAATGTCTTTCACATTGTCCTCATCCACCTGTCCTCCCATAATTAAATATTCCTGTTCATAGGCTAAGACAGAGGTCTTAGATAAGACTTTTTCTTGATTCGTGTTTTTGTCCTCCGCTTTATAAGAAGAGGCATAATTTTTGTAATAACTTAATCCATAGGAGTTAAGTAACACCCTTCTTGCTATAATATTTAAAGCATTTTCTTCTGGCACAGTCTGCTGACAGATGGATTCATATTCCTCCATACTTGAATCAATATTACTATTCTCCATATCTTCATTGGAAATCTCATTGGCTAAATCGGTACTCTCATCCTCCTCATCCTCTTCACCTGAGGCTGGTGTCATATTGTTGCTGGGAAGA
>JAEZQN010000190.1 GCA_023441145.1 Bacillota bacterium | reverse complement strand
CTCCAGTCCTCTACTACTTTGAAATGCACCTTCATTAATTGTAGTCACACTGTCTGCAAGTTCGACTCTTGTAATATCCTCTATATACGCAAATGCATGTTCGCCGATTACTGTCACACCTGGATTTACAACAACCTTTTGGATATCTTCATATTCCCAAGGTTTTGTACTATATGTACCGTAGTTATTCATTACGCCATCAGTTCCTGGAACTGGAGAAATGTATAACACACTTTCGACAACTTCCCATATGATGTTCCCTTCCTGTTTTGCTTCTGCTTTTACCACTGTATTAGGTAAAAGAACTAACATTGTCAATAAAATCCCAAACAAGAGACAACGTCCTACCTGTTTCATTGTGATATTAAACTTCATAATATCCCCCTTTGCTCTAAATATCGACATATTTCTAGTATATCACAGAATGTTCACACTTTGAACACATTTTTCTATTTTACATATACATAATCATTCATTTTATAAACCGATCTTATCTACTACAACTGCCACAATGCCTGAGAAAACAACCCACAAAATAAGTATCACTAGTATAGGTACATTATCTACCTCGATATTAAGTGCCGTATATAAAATAGCCTGTAAAATTAACCCTCCGATTACACATACAATAGCCCCGAAAGTTGACATTCCTCTACTTCGGCTTGGTGTATAACATTGCCATAATCTCCACTCCTCTCTACATACCTTGTTATACTTGTAAGCCCTTACCCATTCTACCTACTCCATTATACGCAGATTTGATGTACTATAAAACGTACTCGTGGCTCCTATGCCTACTGAAATAAACAATCCCAGACTAAAAAAGACATCCTACAACGCCCGCTGTAGAATGCCTTTCTCTACCATTTCATTCATTACTTCTTTAATAACTTTCCCAATTATTCTCCCTCATAATAATCTACATCAGCATCTTGAGGAAAGACTTTATTCACATCCTTACCCCATATACCAATTTTGTTGGAATCGGGATAGATGGCTACATCCAAATCATGAATTGCATCAAAGTCGATATACACAAGTGTTTCAGTAGCAGATGAATTTGTTAATTTATGTGCTCCACTAGCCTTCGCAGGAAAAAACAATAAGTCGCCTGCCACTACCTTCCTTTCACCCTCAGGTGTTTTAAGGATTCCTTCCCCACTAAGGATATAGAAGGTTTCCTCATTCTTCAGATGATAATGATATGGGTATGCTGCTTTCCTTGGAGGAATTTCGAAAATACTTACTAAGCTTTTCGCTGCCTCACCTTTCGCCACAAACTCTCTTTTGTAATATTCGAATCCCTCATGTTCGCATTTATGCTTTAGCTTCAGTTCACTTTTGTTTACGTGCTTAATGTCATCCATCATATTCTCTCCTATCACAATACTAATCTTCTCACATAATCTAACTCGTCCTCGTCAACAATAACAAACCCTAAACCTTCATATAGCTTGCCAGCAACTACATTTTCCTTTCGATGCCCAATATGTATTTGAGGGACTTTTAACTCTGTTTTTAAATATTCTATGGCTAACTGCATTGCTTCTTTGGAATACCCTTTTCCTTGGTATCTTTCATCAATCATCAGAGGGTTAATAAAGCCTGATACACCATCTTCATCATAACCTAATCCAATCAGCCCAATATTGAGTTCATTCAGCATGATTGCAAACAAGGTAGAATGCTCTTCATACCGACTGATTCCAATCCAGTAAACATTAGGTACCTGAAAGATCTTTTTTTGCTCCTCGGAAACTGATAGATTGGCAACTTCCAGCCAATTCTCTACGTTTAATTCTTTTAAGGATATCATTACTTAGCCTCCTGCAACTTCACGGTTTAGTTCTTTAATCAATCATAGCAAAAATCCCTTATTTTAACAATTGTTTTTCATAAGCTTGCTTATTTGAACTACGAAGCAGCCTGCTTCTCACATGTTTTATTTCTATCAATAAATGAGCAAAGCCGCTATCCATAAAAAGATAACGGCTTGTATTCTTTGTTAGTTTTTAGTATGAAACACCAAACTACGTACTCACTATCCTAATCTTTCAAATACCATGGTTGCTTGAATTCTGTCTCCACCTAAAAAGCCACCACTTGAAGCTGAAGCAGTTGTAATCGTATGTAATCTGTAACCCCTTGCTGCCTGTTCATTAATTACTTGTTCCAGTGCAGTTAAGTTGCCTGATCCTGTACCTATAAATTTTTCTTTCAGAGTAACCTGCAATACAACATACTGTAATCCATTTACACCAGATCCCATTGAATAAGTTGATGCATCATTGTAGTCCATTATAATTCCTCCTTATATTCTTAATTTCGATGTTGTTACTCTTTATTATATTTAAATAAATTCCAAAAATCAACATTATTGTATGTTTTGCCCAAAACAAAAAACGCCTATTTAACCACCACTACTGGGTAGCTAAATAGGCTTCTGCTACTATTTTATAACATCTTTTCTTGCCATTCTGCTTCTTTAAAGCCCGTGAGAACAAAATCCTCTCCTACTACCAATGGACGTTTCACTAATTTCCCATTGGTTGCTAGAAGCTTAAGCTGCTCCTCGTCGCTCATTGTAGGAAGCTTATCCTTGAGGCCTAAGTCTTTGTACACAAGGCCACTGGTATTAAAGAATCTCTTCAGTGGAAGACCACTCTTTGCATACCAAGCTTTCAACTCTTCAAAGGTTGGATTTTCTTCTACGATTGGACGTTCTTCGTAATTCACCTTATTCTCATCTAACCATTTTAAGGCTTTGATGCAGGTACTGCATTTTCTATACACTAATACTTTGATCATTGTTGCTCCTTCTTTTCCTTACATGTAATTCTATTGCGTAAACCTCACTCTTACATTGTCCTAATTTGGAAAGGGGTTTACCTGTTCATTATAACAGACAATCCCTTACTTCTTCAAGGGTTGGTGGATGTAATGGCAGTGGAAATCTAGAGATTGCAACGGCGGAGCATGCACTTGCAAAACGGACAATTTCCTCATCTGAGAACCCCTTTAATAAACCATAAACGCAACCTGCTTTAAAGGTATCCCCAGCACCCAAAGTGCTTTTTACCTCCACGTTAAATGGTTTCATTCGCTTCAAAGGGCTTCCTTTTCTTCCGTAAATCATATCGTTTTCACCGGAAGTAATAATCACTAGGCCATCAGTATGCATCGTAAGCAGTTGATAGATTTCTTCTTTCTCAAGTCCTTTGTAATATGTATCTGTACATTCTATTGATGCAATGTTAATGGCGGAATGCTGATGAAGATAGGTGTCATGGCTACAATCTATGGTGACATATGGTTTCTTATGTTTGACACAAAGCTCAGCTACTGCTAAAGTTTCCTCTTGAAAATATGGATCAATGGCAGCGACCTTACATTCAATAATATCACTTTCCTTCGGCATGTTCCATCGTTTCGTCCCCGATGCATACAGGGCTTGAAAGGTTCCCATAGGGGATCGTACCGCATCGGCAATGACTACATAATCCAGGAGACCTTCATAGGATGGATCAAAATTGATAGAAGAAAGATCCACTGTCTTATCCTTATAGAATTCTTTTAACATGGGTGCAACAGCAGTTCCAATATGGGTACCGTCCATTTTAACAGTTATGCCAAGGGAAGCAAGAACTGTTGCCGCTGTACCTGTTTCACCGCCAGGTAGAAAGTATTGTTCCGTAATTTCTGAATACTCGTCAGGCTTAAGAAAACCATCTTTTAACCAGAAGGTATTACTTCCTAGAATCTGACCATATAAGTATACTTCGCTTCTCATATTATTTTTCTCCTTTAATAATATGGTCTATCTCATCAACCTGCTTCTTAGCTAAAGGACCAAACTCAAGTGCGCCAATATTACTCTCTACCTGACTGATAGTTTTAAAACCAGGGATTGGCACCATATAAGGACTTCTCGCCCATATCCATGCCAAAGCTCCTTGCACCATAGTCCGGCCATTGGAGGTGAGAATCTCGCGTATTGCATTCAACTTAGTAACTAACTCCTGATTAGGAGTCCCATTTTTGTAATATAACATCCAATCAATGTTTTCAGAACGAATATCATCCTTTGGAAAGGTACTGCTAGCATGATATTTTCCTGATAGTAGTCCCATTGCCAATGGTTGGCGATTTAAGCCCATAGTTTCATGCTTTTCAAGGAGCTGAATCATCCTATCATTATTGGCAAAGATATTCAAATCAAACTGTATTGCACTACACGCATCATGAGCTAAAAAAATCTCTGCTTCCTCTGGGGTGTCTGTGCTCCATCCATAGCTACGGATATCTCCTCTTCCTTTTAGATACTCAAGGGTCTCTATTACATCTTCTGCTTTTTCCTTCTCTAATGGTTGAACATGAAGCTGATAGATATCGATATAATCCGTTCCTAATCTTCTTAAGGAATCATGGCACTCTGCGATAATGGATTCACGCTCCACACTGCTCGGTTTACCTTCCTTTTTCTCATCATCGCATGGATGTCCAAATTTAGTTGCAATTAAGATTTTATCTCTTACACTATGTAGAGCCTCTCCAAGAACTTTTTCACTATGTCCATAACCATATGAAGCTGCTGTATCAAATAAACGAATACCTCTCTCATAAGCACAATTCAATGCTTTCATTGACTCATTATCATCCACTGTTGACCATCCAAGCGCAAGACCTTCTGGCCCCCATACGCCACCGATTGCCCAACAACCCATTCCCAGTGGCTGTATTTTTGCGTCTAGTTGATTAATATAAATTTCCATAATCTTCCCCCCATAAATTGTATTTATTATTCCGAATATAATAAATATATACATTTATTTTCCATTTGTCAAAGTATCGTTATTATTTACTACCCGAACATTTAGTTCCTTTATAACACTGGAAATACATAGTTGGAAAATATGCTGTTTTATTGTATTATAGTTTTATAGAAATTAATCTGGGGGAATATGCTATGTACTGTTCAAAATGTGGTAGTGAAATGCCAGAAGGCTCTAAATTCTGTCCAAATTGTCAAACCAAGGTTAAGATAAAAAAAGAAACCATTACAACTGTGCAGATGAAATGTAAGAGTTGCGGTGGTTTATTAGATGTCAAAGAAGATGCACTGGTCTTAGAATGTCCTTTTTGTAATTCCAAGGAGATGATTGTAGAGAGCGATTCAGTTACGATTGAGCGAATTAAGAGTCGTACACACAAAGATATAGAATTTGCTAAACTACAATATGAAGTCGAAAATAAAAAACGAAAAGATGAGAGAGCCGAAATTAAAGCATTTAAAAAAGGGATCGCTAGTAAGTTCTTGATCCTATTTACTCTCATATGTGTATTCTTTTTTTGTATGGATATGTTTTATAAAGACTTCGTAACAGCCATTATTGCTTTTATTCAAGTATGTCTTTTTATTCTTGCCTGGCTTATGGGTATGCATTTTATTAAGGAGCCAAAGCACCTTTTTCGCTTAGTACCAACCTTGATTGGAATTATTCTCTTCATTCCTCTTATATTAGTACCTCGTAGCGCTAGTAGCGATTATACCATTACATACGAGGAATATAAATGGCCTGACAGCGAAATCTGTAGTGTGGTACCAGCACCTCCATCAAAGTTCGGGAATGAAAGAGTTTATGATAATCAATATTTTAGTATTGATATCGGTGAAATATCTGAAGAGCAATTTAAGGCATATGTTAAGGCTTGCATAGAGAAGGGCTTTACTGTTGATTCCAAAGAATCAGGCGAAGAGTTCTATGGATTCAATGAGCTTGGATACAAATTAAAGTTATATTATACGGATTTCAGAACCCAACTAACCATTTCGATTACAGCCCCTCTAGATTTCAAAGAGTATGTGTGGCCAAATACTGCCCTAGGTAATATGCTTCCTGTGCCGGAATCCAACATGGCAAGTATATCTTATGAAAGCTCCAACGGATTTACTATTTATGTAGGAAATACCTCTATTGATGAGTACACTGCTTATGTTAGCTCCTGTATCGATAAAGGGTTTAATATAGATTACTACCGGCAAGAGACCTTTTTTTCTGCAGACA
>JAEZQN010000187.1 GCA_023441145.1 Bacillota bacterium | reverse complement strand
TCGTTGTGCTGCTGCAAGAAAAATTGCTGGTGAACCAGGTGTTAACTGTACAGATTTAGATCAAAAGGTAATGGATGCTATCTATGACACAAGATGGAGTACTCTCTACCATGCAGAAGTATTTATTGGCTTAGATCCTGAGTTCATGGTAAAAGCTCATTTACTTATTCCAGAAGGAGAAGAAAATATCTTATACTCCTGGATGTTAAACTTCCAATACATGTCTGATGAATACGTTAAGATGTATAAAAACTCTAGACAAATCGGTACTGAAGCTGATATTTACATATTCTCCAATCCACAATGGAAACACCCAGAGCATTCTCTAGGTCTTACTTATTTTAATACTACCACTAACTGTGCAGCATTATTAGGTATGAGATACTTTGGTGAGCACAAAAAAGGTACTCTTACTATTGCTTGGGCTATTGCAAACCGTAATGGCTATGCTTCCTGCCATGGTGGACAGAAGAGATACAACTTAGATGGCGGTAAAGCATTCGTTGCATCTGTATTTGGTTTATCCGGTTCTGGTAAATCCACAATTACTCATGCTAAGCATGGTGGCAAATATGATGTAACTGTTCTTCATGATGATGCATTTATTATTAATGATGAGACTGCTTCCACTATCGCATTAGAGCCAACCTACTTTGACAAGACTCAAGACTACCCAACCTACTGTGAAGATAATAAGTATTTATTAACTGCACAGAACTGTTCTGCAACATTGGATGAAGACGGTAAGGTTGTATTGGTTACAGAGGATATTCGTAATGGTAACGGCCGTGCAATCAAGTCTAAATTATGGTCTCCAAACCGTGTTGATAAGATTGATGAGCCAGTTAATGCTATCTTCTGGATTATGAAGGATCCTACAATTCCTCCAGTTGTTAAGTTAAAAGGTGCTTCTTTAGCAGCTGTTATGGGTGCTACTTTAGCGACTAAGAGATCCACTGCTGAGAGACTTGCTCCTGGCGTAGATCCTAACGCTTTAGTTGTTGAACCATATGCTAACCCATTTAGAACCTATCCTTTAGTAAATGACTATGTAAAATTCAAAAAATTAGTTGCTGAGAGAAATGTAGATTGCTACATCATCAACACTGGTGATTTCATGGGCAAGAAGGTTCAACCTAAGGATACTTTAGGTGTAATCGAAGCTATTGTAGAAGGCAAAGCAGACTTCAAACAATGGGGACCTTTTAAAGATATCGAAATCTTTGAATGGGAAGGCTTTGTTCCAAACCTTAATGATCCTGAATATGTAGCTTCTCTTAAGGCTAGAATTAATGATCGTGTAGAATTTGTTAAGTCTAGAGATACATTTAAAGATGGCTATGACAAACTTCCTGAGGATGCATTAGAAGCTTTAGAAGCAGTTTTAGCTGCATTAAAATAGTCTATTATCCTAAACATATAACCCAAAAACAGCCTTTGTCTGATTAACGAATATATGGTAAATAGTATAATCAATATACTACAAGCCTTATATTTCAGGAGGGTGAGTTTGATTATATATAATCAAATATTATAATCAAACTATTAATAGCAAATAAAGCACATGCATTAGTTCGATATTTTGAAACTATGCATGTGCTTTTTATTAGATTAACCTTTGTTTAACAAAGATATTGATGTTAACCAATAACTAAAGTATAATAAAAATTTATCCACTTTTAATCCAGAAGTAAAAGGGGAACGTCAAATAGAAACGCAGACATTTATAAGAAATATAAAGAGGGTGTATCTACAAAAGTACTTTCTGAAATGTATTATTTATCTCTCAAAAGTATACAGAAAATTATTTTTGAAATGAAAAAAGGTAGCGAATAACGTAATGCGTCATAAAGAATAAGTGGCGCATTTTTTATTCTAAAAAATGTTGCAGGTTGAACATCGAGATGCCTAGTGATATCATATGGACGGAAGTTTAAGAAAGTGGTGAAGCCAATGATAAAATAGCTAAATGATTCTCTATATGCTCTAAGCATATTATATGACAAAATTATATATTAAAAGGAGGTTCCATAATGTGTACAAGTTTTGCAGTATACAGTAAAGAAAAAGCTATTTATGGTATGAATTTCGATACTGATGATATCAATTTAAAACTAAAAGTCAATAGTTATAATGATATGAACTTATTTTACTTATCAGGCTTACTAGATAACAAATACAGGGATATCGCTGGTTTTAATAGTGAAGGTCTTTTTATCTGTACTCAAGCAGTAGAAAATAGTCCAGGTTTTAAATTAAGTTGTAACGAAAATGATTGGTTTGCTTTTGATATTTTTGATGAGGCGCTAAAGAAAACAAGAAAAGCATCTGATTTTTTTGAAATTCTTCATAAAAGAGTAATCTCGTATCCTAGAAATCCATTATTCCCAGAGTTAGGGCTACATACTATTATCGCTGATAAAACTGGAGATGCTTTTATTCTGGAAGATGGAATAGATAAAAATATAATCAGTAAAATTAATAATGATTTTATTATTATGACTAATTTCCCAAATGGAGATTTCCAGGAAGCAAATTATGATAAAATATATGGATGTGGTGCTGACAGATATATTTGTGCTCATGAATATATCTGTAATAACATTCATAGCTTTGGAATAAATGAAGCTTTTGAGGTTTTAAAAAGAACTTCTCAGGATACAACTTCTCAGTCTCCAACTTTGTGTTCAATAGTATTTGAACCATTAAAAAATGAAGCTTATATTAGTTTAAAAATAGATTTCGAAAAAAAATGGAAGATTTCTATTATTAAAAAAACAATTCAATCATTGGATGGATTTCTAAGCAATAATAGAATTGAATTTACAAATGGAGAAATACTAGTGAACGACCTTATTAGCTTGTATAAGTGAAAATCATATAAATAAAGATGATTAATCGGTAAAATATACTAAGGAATCGCCGTTCATGGCGATTCCTGAATAACCTCCTCGTATAGCCGTAATTGCTGAACTTCTATTGACTTTACGCGTACAAAGTCTGCAGAATACAAGGGTCAGTCCAATAACAAGGATTACCCCACCCTGCTTTCTCCACCACCATTTCAGAACATATAACGTTAATAAAAGAGTCCTTTTTCCCTTGGTGCACTCTGCATTGCCATTGCACTGTCAAAATCAAGTGGCTTTTTACGTTTCATATCTTTTTTCAGTATTTTAAAAAACATAAGCACTCTCCTCTATATTTTCTAATCCCTATTATAAAGAGTAAATTATTAAATAATCCTAAAATAATCCACGTAAAGTACAAATTTATTCTAACAAATAAAAAAATTCTTATTTATATAACTTAATTCTTACCTTCATGCTTGTACAAACTTAGGTAATCATAGTTATATAAATAAGAATCAAATCATTTTATTTATGTTTATGCTTGGCGAAGAGCCGCCCTCATTGCTCTCACATACTCTCGTACTGGTGCAATACACTCCTTATCGTACTGACCTACTGTCCTAACGATACCATTTACGATAACAACACCATCAGATATGGTTGCCATATCCTTTGCCTGATCTAGAGTGGTGATACCAAATCCCATAACACATGGTACATTGGCGTTGGCACGAATAATCGCAACCATCTCTCTAAAATCTATTTTAGCATTCTTATCTACCTCTTCTAAACTAGCTTCGCAATAAATAAAACCTTTCGATGTTTTTGCAATAGTAGCAATCTCTTCCCTAGAACCTGGATGAATAACAGAAATCAAATCTACCCCAAACAAATCACAATCCCTAGAAATTTCACTTTGTTGACTAGATTTTAAATCTGGCACCACAAGGCCAGATATATTACATTCCTTGCATTTTCTCATAAACCGGCTAATTCCATACTCTTTTATGGTTTCCAGATATGCCAACACAACCACTGGGACACGGATCTTCTTAGTAAGACCTAGAATCATATTAAATATATCCTCTACTGTAGTTCCTGCATCCAACGCCCTCTTATTAGACTCTACTATATCAGTTAACCCAGTTGGAATATTCTTATAAGGTATACCAATCTCTATAATATCAGCACCTGTCTGCTCCATAGTAAGTATTAACTCTTTTGTAGTATCTAGGCCAGGATCTCCTGCTGTCAGGTAAGCTATAAAGGCTTTTCTGTCTTCAAAAGCATTACGTAGTCTATTCATATCTGTGCATCCTCCTGTATCTTACTGTTAACTCTAACACTTTTTCTTATGTACTACGGTACCCCTTTACATTTTCTAGTTTATCAAATACTTGATGTTCATTCAATGTTTTTTTTGACTAAATAAGTGCATTTTTGATATATTTCGGACAATTAGCTCTTTTTATAAGTTAAAATACCATATTACAGATAATAACACTGGCAATTACTCCTGATAAAGTTGCAATGATAGCCCCAAGTAGGGTGTAACGACTTTTTTTAACACCTGCTACCATAAAGTAAACACTCATGGTATAAAAAATTGTTTCGGTACAGCTCATAATGATACTAGCCAATCTACCCAAGTAGGAATCCGGACCATACTCCTTAAATATATCTAGTAGCAGTGAAGTTGCCGCCGAACTGGAGAACATCTTAATAATAACTAAGGGAACTAACTGGGCTGGAAAGAACAGTTTTTCTAAGGCCGGTGATAAAAAATCTGAAAGCATAGTTAGGGCTCCTGATACCCTAAGTATTCCAATTGCCACCATAAGACCTACTAAGGTAGGTACAATCTCTACCGTAACCTTTATCCCATCCTTGGCGCCTTTAATAAACTCATCATATACCGGCGCCTTACAAAGGAGGCCATAACCGATTACGACGAAAAAGATAAATGGCATAATGTAATCAGAAAGGTATAACAGAAACCCCATAACATACGTCCCTTCTTATTTTAATGATATTTACTTCGTTTTCTTGCTAAAATGGAGAAAATCACTCCAACCATTGTAGAGAATATTGTTGTTACAATAGCCGCAGCCAGAATCTCTGTAGGTTTAACTGATTGGTACTGAGAACGATAAGCAATAATATTAACCGGAATCAGTTGAAGAGAAGATATGTTAATAATTAAAAAGGTACACATATCACAACTAGCTATCTCACTATCATGATTTAGTATTTTCAGCTCCTTCATTGCTTTTAATCCCATAGGAGTTGCTGCCCAACCTAACCCAAGAATATTTGCAATCATGTTGGATGCTATATATTCATTAACGATATGATCCCTTGGAATGTCCGGAAAAAGAAGTCTAAGTACCGGCTTTAGAATTTTTGTTAAGCGATCTATAATACCTACCGACTTAGCTACCTGCATCAGTCCTGTCCACATAGACATAATCCCAAGCATTGTGATACATAAGGTGATTGCATCTTTTGCAGATGTTAACGTAGCATTACTAACTCCCTCCACATTGCCTGTAACAACCGCCACAGCTATACCCAAAACAATCATAATAGCCCATAAATAATTAAGCATGTTACTATGTATCCTCCCAGAAAATATGTTTGAATTGATATTTTTGTTTGTATTGCTTAATTTATATGCAGCTAGCATTAATTTATGAAATTAAATTATTTTCCAATTATTTTATAAGATTTTATGTATATTTTTTCTAAATAAATGAATTGTAAATAATTTGGTACTTAAAATAAGTATTAAACTAATGGTTCTAAAATTGTATTAGATAAAAAACTTTGATTTTAAAGTTTTTTTAACCCTGTCTTTTGCTTTTCCACTTTTTCAATTCATAATATTTACATAGAATTAATATTTTTGTTAGTTCTGATTTTAAAATTAAAACAAAAATTGTAAAATTGATTTACTAATTTTATGGAAAATTATAGGTGTTTTTTATTGATAAATTATCATTTTTTTACATTTCTTACATGTATTTTTATTCTATTTTCTATTTATTTCTAATTTTTAACTTAAAATTTCCAATTATACATAAATTAACATTTTACATTTTTTTATTGTGTCAAATAACGGAGATTAAAATTGTGCTATATCACATTAAGATTTTAAGTTGACTTTAATAGGTTATAGTGTTATTTTATACAATATCTACAAGTATTCATTACTTGTTAATAATATCCAAAGGAGTAGATACATGAAAAGTACTGGTATTGTTAGAAAACTTGATGAGCTTGGCCGTATTACATTGCCAATCGAATTAAGAAGAACTCTTGGTGTAAGCGAGAGAGACCCATTGGAAATCTTTGTTGACGAGGATCGTATTGTTTTACAAAAATATGAACCAACTGACATATTCAATGGAGAAAAGAATGACCTTTATGATTACTGCGGAAAAAAAGTTTCTAAGGAATCTATTATTCAATTAGCTAAATTAGCAGGAATCGTTGAGTAGTCATTATTTTATCATTCATTATTGACATTACTTAAATATTGTAACTCCCCTTACAATATTAAACTTGACAAAGAATCAACAGTTACTAGCACATAACTCTTGTAACTGTCATTACGCAGGAAACGGTGTAGCCATATGGTTACACCGTTTCTGTTTTTAGTAACATTTGATATATTTCTCGTTTTGATACTCCTCGATCCACAGCTACCAGCTTCATAGCATCCTTTTTTGTTTCACCTTTGTCCATATATAGCTGAAGATGTTCTCTGACATCCATTTCTGCCCACGCATCTCTTTGTTCTTGAACAAGTTCTTCTCTCTTAGCACCTTCTAGTACAATGACACATTCCCCCTTGGTTTCATTGTCTGTATAATAGGAAATTGCCTCTTCTAACGTCGTTAGAAAGACCGTCTCGTACTTTTTCGTTAATTCTCGACAAATGGTAGCCTTGCGATTGCCAAGGGCCTCAAAAAGCTCCTGAAGCGTTTTTAAAAGCCTATGTGGAGCTTCATAAAGAATGGTTGTCCTCGTCTCTTTCTTTAATTCCTCCAATATTGCCTTTTTCTCTTTTTTATCCGCTGGCAAAAAGGCTTCAAAACAAAATCTTCTCGTGCTAAGACCAGATAAGGTCAAAGCTGTAATACAGGCTACTGGGCCAGGAAGAGAGGTAACCTTAACTCCAGCCTCATGAGCAAATCTCACAAGCTCCTCTCCTGGGTCTGAGATACCAGGGGTTCCAGCATCAGTTACTAACGCTATATTCGTTCCTTGTCTTAACTGTTCTACTAAATACTTAGCTTTCTCGACCTTATTAAACTCATGATAACTAGTCATGGGTGTCTTAATATTAAAATGATTAAGAAGTTTGATAGTATGTCTAGTGTCCTCAGCAGCAATGACATCCACTTCCTCTAGAGTCTTTAATACACGGAAGGTAATGTCTTCGAGATTTCCAATTGGTGTAGCACATAAATATAATGTTCCTGCCATTACAGCCTCCATTCTAATTCTATCCGTTTACAACTTAATACTTCCTTGTTGTTCTAATACCCATAAACCTCGTATATCTCTTCTGTATAGACATGAGGTTCTTTATAAACAATCAATGGGGGTTCCATTTTAAGCATAGATCTTCCACCTCTCACTGCTTCTATTAATACCATGTTAGGCTCCTTATTGAGATACGGATGTACCAAGCGCATACGCTTTGGCTCTAGCTTATAGCTCGTTAAGGTATTTATAATCTCTACTAATCTGGTAGGACGATGGACCATATACAGCCTTCCACTTGGGCGTAGTAATCTAGCACTTTCCCTTACTACATCTTCTAAGGTACATAATAGTTCATGCCTTGCAATTGCCTTTGGCATATTGGGGTTCACTAATCCGTGGTTGTGATTCATATAAGGAGGATTGGTTGTGACAACATCAAAGGAAGCCGGTTTAAATAAACCTGAGGCTTCCTTGAGGTCTCCTGTCACGATATTTATTTTTTCTTTAAGTCCATTATAAGCAACGCTTCTACGTGCCATATCCGCACTTTCCTCTTGGATTTCCAACCCTGTAAAATGTTTCCCCTTTGTCTTTGCTTCTAATAGAATTGGTATGATTCCGGTTCCAGTACCTAAATCAATTGCAGTTTCACCTTCTAACACCCTTGCAAAGCCCGAAAGAAGCACTGCATCCATTCCAAAGCAAAACTTTTCTGGATTCTGAATAATCTTATAATGATTCCGATGTAAATCATCTAAGCGTTCTCCTGGTAACAAAACATCCATGAAGGTACTCCTTATTTCCTAATTAATTATCATCTAAGACATATTTGCCTTCTTTTTTCTCCAGTAGCTCTAAGTTTCTAAGCTCCTCATCAATGGCAAGCTTCTCACGTCTTCTGCGAGGAGTAAATCTTAAGTCATCTACCTTATACTCTCTGACTTCTTTCTCATCATTGTCTAAGGTTACAATAACCTTTACAAGCTGTTTTAATACGCTAACGCTATGAACCTCACCTTTTAGGCGATCGCTAGTCGTTACATAATCTCCTACATTAGGAAGCTTGCTATTTAACTCTTCATAAGCATCTTCTTCATTCTTTAGGCAACACATCAGTCTGCCACAGACACCAGAAATCTTTGTTGGATTTAAGGAAAGATTCTGCTCCTTAGCCATCTTAATAGAAACCGGTACAAACTCTGATAAATAGGAATGACAACAAAGAGGGCGACCACAGATTCCGATTCCCCCTACAATCTTCGTTTCGTCCCTAACTCCTATCTGACGTAGCTCGATTCTTGTCTTAAATACTGCTGCCAAGTCCTTTACTAACTCACGAAAATCAATTCTTCCGTCTGCAGTAAAGTAAAACAATACCTTATTGTTATCAAAGGTATATTCTGCATCAATTAATTTCATTTCTAATTCATGCTTTCTAATCTTCTCTAAGCAGATTGTAAAGGCTTCCTTCTCTTTCTGCTTATTCTTTTTCTCTATCTCATCGTCTTCTGGTGAAGCTACTCGAATTACCTGCTTAAGAGGTTGAATGATTCTTTCCTCTTCTACATCTTTACAACCTAATACTACATAACCATATTCAATACCTCTAGCTGTCTCTACAATTACATTATCCCCTTGCTTGATTTCTAGTCCAGCAGGATCAAAAAAGTATATTTTACCTGCCTTTCGAAACCTAACTCCAATAACATTTACCATGCTAATTCTCCTTTATTGATAGTAACATTAGCTCAATGGCCACCTCAAAGTTTACATTGGCCTTTAATCTAATCTTTGCCTTATCCATCGCCTCAATAATGGCTTCTATTCCCTCGTAATCGCTTTTACTAGCCTGTTTGGCAATATAGCGAACTTCACTTTTGTATAATAGTCGATTTGGGTCATTGGTAACCTTAAATAATAATACATCACGATACCATAACAGCATTAAATCAATGTAATCCTCTATATCAAGCTTATGTGCACTAAATTCCTTTAGGGCATCCATAATCTCGTAAAGCTCCATCTCATCAATGTGGCGTAATACATGCACAATCGTATCCTTAGATTGTATAAAATCCTCACTAGAAGCATACTTAATCGCTCTGCCTACATTGCCTCTGGAAAAAGCAGCACTTATCTCTGCTAAATAGTCTGGAATCTGTTTCTTTTCCATAAGGAATTGCTGAATGCTCTTCTCTGGAACAACTCTTAGCTCTAAATTTACACATCTAGACTGAATGGTAGGAAGAAGCTTTCCTAGGCTTGTAGTTAAGAGCATAATAATAGCATACTCTGGAGGCTCCTCTATCGTCTTAAGCAAGGCATTTTGCGCCTGCTCCGTCATCTTCTCGGCTTCATCTATAATGTAAATCTTATAGGAACTACTATATGGTTTAATCATAATGTCATTATTGAGCTGTATACGAATCTCATCGACTCCAATACTAGCCTTCTCATGAGTAACATAAATCAAATCTGGTTGATTATTACCCTCTATCTGCAAACATGACTTACACTTATTACAAGGCTCCTCTCCATGCACCTCACAAAGAAGTGTCTTTGCAAAAATACTTGCTAACATACGCTTACCTGAGCCATCTTCACCAGAGAATATATATGCCTGGGATACCTTCTTATTGGCAACTGCTTTTTTTAAATGCTCTATTATATTATTATGGCCTATTACATTTTTGTAATCTAACATACTTCGCACCTCATAATCTTTCAGTTGCCTCAGATTGTTACATGAACAGATCTAATAGCATTCCCCTTATTTCATCAATACTATGAAGGATAGCAATAGAATCCTTCTCCTCCTTAATCAGCTCCTGAGCCAACTCATCTAGAGTATCGTTCACCATCTTCACAATACCATAGACACGGTGACGCCCTCTTCGATCAAGAGAATTCTCTCTGCTAAATACATGGGATCTGCTTACAATCTCATTCATAAATTCTTGAATCATAGCCCGATATTTTTTGACATCCTTGATATCCAATCGCTTCTTAATCTTATCTCCCTGCTGAGTAATCTCCTCTAGCATAACAGATAAGCGAGCTTGCAATTCCTGTTCTTCAATATGGCTAACCAGAGTAAATTTGAAGCTACCATCGGTTTCTTGCACTTTATTTGGTTGATTAATCTGGTTTACGTTTTGCATCTGATTTACGCGTAAATCCATACACAAACCCCCTATCTGATGAGCCTATATAAACATTATATCATAGAACCCCTTAATTTACATCTACCTTTTTTCTCTGCTAATATACTGAATAATCCCATTTATACAGGTTTCTATCTCAATATTAGAAAAGCGCTTTGTAATACCTGCTGCTTCTATCTTTTCTTCGCTAAAATCCTGCTCATCTGCCAGGAATCTTCGACACATTTCTTCATATTTCGGTTGCTCTTGCTTCCGTTCCCTACCTAGGGCCCTAGCGAGTCTCTCTCCATTTTCCACTTCAATATAGATAGGAAGTACAACCTCTTCTCCAAAATACTGTTTGATTTGTACATAGGATTCCAAAGTACCAATCATAATATAGTCTGTATTTGTTAAATCTATCTGATGGTCATGCACCGTAAAGTAGTGCCATGGGCCATGAATCGTGTCATAGGTGCGGTGTTCTATAACTTTATTCTCCTGAATTAGACTAGTTAATATTTCCTCTGTGACATAGTGATAGGTGACTCCTTCTATTTCTCCTTCTCGAATTGGTCTAGTGGTATACCCAACGACCTCTCTAAGACCGAGGGCTTCGTTATCTGCTAGTTTTCTATATATGGTGTCTTTTCCACTTGCACTTTTGCCAATTACAACGAATATTTTAGACATTTTCCTTCTTCCCTTCTATCGTGTAAGAACCTGAATGTTTTTTTCTTCTGCCAAATTGCCCTCTAATCCAACTAACTCAAACCCTTGTTTATCATATAAGGTAAGCACTTCCACTAATTCCTTGGTTACCACCTCTCCTGGTACCAAGACTGGAATTCCTGGAGGGTATTGATATACATAAACTCCACTAATTCTATCTATAGCTTCAGAAAGTGTTATACTTTCCTTCTTGCTATTTAAAGCCTCATAGAGGTTTAAGACTGCGCTCTTAGGTTGTACCTCATATAACCTTGGTAGCTTACTAGACTGACTAGTTTCGCTAAGAAGCTTTCTGTCTATCTCAAGAAGGGCCTCACAAAGCCTATGAAAACCTTCTAAAGTATCTCCAATACTAGTCATAGCAATACCATAATCTTTACTTATC
>JAEZQN010000185.1 GCA_023441145.1 Bacillota bacterium | reverse complement strand
TTAATTATATTAAATACCCCAATTATGCAGTTGACGGTATATGCTTGTATTATCCTTCTTTCCTGGCTTGGAGCAAAGATGGTAGTTGGAAGTTCTATGACCACAGGGGAGCTAATGAGTTTATTTACCTATACGTCAAATATCCTGATTTCTCTTATGCTCATTTCCATGGTATTTGTAATGGTCATTATGGCCAAGAGCTCTGCGGAGCGAATTGTGGAGATATTGGAAGAGGAAAGTGATATAAAAAATAAAGATCATGCTATCACAGAGGTGAAGGATGGAAGCATTGAATTCGACCATGTTTCCTTTAGCTATGTCCATGATAAGAACAACTATGCGTTATGCGACATTCATCTTAAGATAAAGAGTGGAGAAACTGTTGGTATCATTGGAGGTACAGGAAGCTCCAAATCTAGTTTTGTACAGTTGATTCCAAGATTATATGATGTGACAGAAGGTGCTGTTAGGGTAGCAGGGGTAGATGTCCGTGATTATGACCTTACGACCTTACGTAACCAGGTTGCTATGGTGCTTCAAAAGAATGTACTTTTTTCTGGAAGCATTAAAGAAAACTTAAAATGGGGAAATCAAGAGGCAACGGATGAGGAAATCATTCGTGTGTGTAAACTAGCACAAGCCCATGATTTTATTGAAACCTTCGAGAAGGGTTATGATACCCACATAGAGCAAGGAGGAACCAATGTTTCTGGAGGGCAGAAGCAACGACTTTGTATTGCTAGAGCACTGTTAAAAAAGCCTAAGATTCTTATACTAGATGACTCCACTAGTGCGGTAGACACTCGTACCGATGCACTTATACGAAAGGCTTTCCGTGAGGAGATACCAGACACAACCAAGCTTATTATTGCTCAGCGTATCTCAAGTATACAGGACGCAGATCATATCATTGTCTTAAATGATGGTAGGATAGATGGTTTTGGTACTCACCAGGAGTTATTAGAAAATAATACAATTTACCAAGAAGTATATCATTCACAGATGAAGGGAGCTGACTTTGACGATGGAAAATAAGCATAAACGTGGTGGTACAGCTCCGATGAAAACCTTTAAACGATTGATTGGGTTAGTATTTTCAAAGTATCCTGCACATTGTATCATCGTGGTAGCTGCAATTATTATTAGTTCCTTAGCTAGTGTGGCAGGAAGTGTATTCTTAAAAACATTAGTAGATGATTATATCAGTCCCTATATAGGTAGTGTAAATCCTGATTTTGAGCCTCTTTTCAATGCTCTTTTTAAGATGGGAGGATTATTTTTAGTTGGTGTATTCTGTTCCTATTTATTTAACCGGCTTATGGTTACCGTAACCCAGGGAACCTTAAAAGGAATACGTAATGATTTGTTTGCCCATATGGAGACCCTACCAATTAAATTCTATGATACCCATGTACATGGGGATTTAATGAGTATATACACCAATGACACGGATACATTACGACAGATGATTAGTCAGAGTATTCCTCAACTAATCTCTTCCTCTATTACAATTGTTACAGTTGCGATCTCCATGGTCATCCTTAGTATTCCTCTATCCTTGGTGGAATTTGTGATTGTTGCCTTGATGATTATAATCACCAAGAAGTTAGCTGGAAAAAGTGGCTTTTATTTTGTAAAGCAACAGAAAAATATAGGAATGGTCAATGGATATATTGAAGAAATGATGGAGGGACAGAAGGTAGTAAAGGTATTCTGTCACGAAGAAGAGGCGAAAAAGGATTTTGATTATTGTAACGACCAGTTGTTTGGGAGTGCAAACAATGCTAACACCTTTGCCAATGTCCTAATGCCTATTATGGGAAATCTAGGTTATATCAGTTTTGTTCTAGTAGCGGTAGTAGGTTCCTTCTTAGCTGTAAATGGAATACAGGGGTTCTCCTTAGGTTCTCTTGCTGCCTTTTTGCTATTAACTAGAACCTTTGCACAACCGATTTCCCAGATTTCTCAACAGTTTAATGCTATTGTTATGGCTATGGCAGGGGCGGAAAGAATCTTTGATTTGTTAGATGAAGAACCTGAGGTAGATGAAGGTTATGTTACTCTTGTAAATGCAACCATAGATAGTGAAGGTAAGGTGGCACCTTGTAAAGAGCACACTGGAATCTGGGCATGGAAGCATCCCCATGAGAAGGATGGCACGGTTACTTATACCAGATTGTTAGGAGACGTAGTCTTTGATGATGTGGACTTTGGTTATGATGATAGTAAGCTAGTGTTGCATAACGTTTCGCTTTTTGCAAAGCCTGGTCAAAAGATTGCTTTTGTCGGTGCTACTGGCGCAGGAAAGACGACAATTACTAATTTAATAAATCGATTCTACGACATTCAGGATGGAAAAATCCGATATGACGGCATTAATATCAATAAGATAAAAAAGGATGATTTACGTCGTTCTCTTGGAATTGTACTACAGGATACCCATCTCTTTACTGGAACAGTGAAGGACAATATTAGATATGGCAAGTTCGATGCTACAGACGAAGAGGTTATTGCAGCTGCCAAGCTAGCCAATGCTCATCAATTTATCATGCATTTACCTAAGGGATATGATACGATGCTTTCTGGTGATGGAGCGAATCTATCTCAGGGTCAGAGACCGCTTTTAGCCATTGCTAGAGCCGCCGTTCAAGATCCGCCTGTACTCATCTTAGACGAGGCAACCTCTAGTATTGACACACGTACAGAGTCCATTGTACAGGAAGGTATGGATAAGCTTATGGAGGGAAGGACGGTATTTGTTATCGCTCATCGTCTTTCTACTGTTAAGAATTCAGATGTTATTATGGTACTAGAAAATGGTCGTATTATTGAACGAGGCAACCATGATGACTTGATTGAACAAAAGGGAAAATATTATCAGCTTTATACAGGAATATTTACTGAGGGGGCATAAACTAAACTTGTATTATATTTCTAAATGCTATCTAGTTATCAAAACTACAACAAGTAGTTTTTGAATTAACAAGAAAGGCGGATAGAATATGAATACAAGTAAAGTGGCTAAATTAGTACGAATTATGACCTTAGCGCCTATTATGGCGCTATTGGCATTGACGGTTTTATTTAAAAGTACAGAAGATGTGTTTGGTAATACCTATGAATATATCATGGCAGTGTTTTTCTTGGTTATATTACCAATACTGGCATAGCCACTACAACCTCTGATTCCTGCTTACAGGAAAAAGGAAGAGATGGACAGAGACAATTGGCCATCGTAATGGCTGTCATTGGGTATATGGGAGGAATTACGGTTGCTCTTATAACCTCTCTTCCGGATAAATTGAAGGTGATATATTTTACTTATTTTTTTTCTGGTGTCTTAATCTTGGTATTCAATAAGCTACTAAAGATAAAAGCTAGTGGACATGCCTGTGGTGTAGTTGGTCCAATGGAAATTTTAGTCTATTGTTTAGGACCATGGGCTTTATTAGGGATGTTGATTCTTTCTTTCGTATACTGGGCGTCTTTAAAGATGGAAAGACATACTGTTTCACAATTGTGCTGGGGTTCTGTAATTCCAGTAGTTGCTCTTTTTATTTCTTATGAGATGTATCATATTGGCTAATTTGTTGAGTTTCTTTAAAATATTCATTTACTAGACTCTTATAGCCCCATGCTTTTAACTCATCATAGGTGATGCGATAATTGCCCTTATAATGTCGTCCTGTGATTGTATAGCGAATGTATTCCTGCATATAGAGATCAATTTCATGAAGTCCCGTGCTGACAGTAAGGTGAGGAAAAAACCAGCGATTCCAGGT
>JAEZQN010000062.1 GCA_023441145.1 Bacillota bacterium | reverse complement strand
ATGGTAAGCACCTCTGGTAATTCTAACATACTACCCCTCCTTAAACCAAACACTCATATACATTATACTATTTTCATTATCCAACGATTTGAATTCGTTGTAAAGTGTTTATTCCTTGATAAGCTTTATTGGAGAGATATGCTTAATACGTCTAGCCATGACTACAGATACTATGGTGGAAAATAGTATCATTGTAACTACTACTAAAACAGCCCATAATGCTGGAACCGTTAGGTTTACCTCTCGAATACCTATTCCATAGAAGCACAGTAACCATAACTTATTCAAATAGAAATACCCAAGTATTCCCCCTATTATAGAGCCAAGGGAGAGAGCTGGAAACAAACTATAGGCTAACTGTAGAGATAACTGCTTCGTGGTATAGCCCAGTGCTTTTGAGATTCCTAGCTCCTGTTTTCTATGAGAAATCATTGTTTTAATTATCATATATAGTACCACTATTACCAAAGCTACTACCACAATACTGATAATACCTACTACCATTACCATGATTGGAATAAAGTTGTCGAATACCTCATTAATCATACTTTGCTGATCACAGTAGCTCACTAACTTATCCTTGTACTTTTTCGCTATTTCATCGGTATATGTTCCACTTTGCTTACTATCCTTAAGATAAATGTATAACGTAGTCTGTTCAAACTCTTCACTTAATCTTTTAAACCCTTTGGAGGTCATACCACAGGCAGCACCATTATTGTTTGGAGCCTGTATTAGTCCCACAATAAGATACTCTAAGCTTTTTAAACCATATTTCACCTTAACTTGATCCCCTACGTATACTCCTAATCTATCTGCCACCGAGGAACCAATGGCAATCTCATTATCGTGCTTTGGAGTTCTTCCTGCATAATAAATATCATTGGTAAGCTTCTCATATTCATCTATAACAAAGTTTCCAATGGTATCCTCTCCAATAAGAACACTTTTGGTATCATAATACAGAACCTCTTTCACTCTGTCATCCTTATAGAGATCACTTTTAATCTCTTCTGCTTGTTGATGGTTATAGGTAGTAAGTAGAACCGTTGGATTTTCTTCACTAATAACATTTATAAATTTATCACTTTTTAATATACTATTATAAAGACCACTTGTCATATAAACCGTTGTAAAGGTCATCACTGTAAGAATGACAAATAAAAAGATGGACTGCTTCATACTATTGATAAAACCCTTAAGTCCGAAGACGATATGTAGATTACCTCTAGTTTTTTCCAAAGGAAAATAGTTTCTCTTAAAGCTATGATGCTTAATTCCACTCCTAAGAGCTTCTATTGGATGTAACCTTTTAATTTTTCTTGCAGAAAATAACGCTGTAAATAGAATCAGACACATAATTACAGTTAATACAATCGTCATAGAAATAATATCAAAGGGCTTCTTCCACAGCAGTCCAGAAAGTTTAGCAAATATATTCTGGATAACAGGGAGAAATAAATTGGAACCAATCAGTCCCAATAAAACACATAGCAATCCAAGAATAAGATAAGGAATTACCACTGACCAAATTACTTGCCTAGTGGTATAACCCATAGAGGTTAACACACCCATGTTTTGAAGTTCTTCCTCCATACTACTTTTGATTCTAAAATTAATCACAAAGATAGTTATTATAACAAGTAATAAAGAAAATGCAACTAACATGGTTGCCAATATTTCACCTGTAACAGTTCGGTTTCTCTTGCTCATCTCGAAGTATCCATAGGTATTATTATAGCTTTTCGTAAGGTTTCCTGTGAAAACCTTAGATAACTTCGTAAAGACTTGTTTCCCCTCATCTCTCTCTGCTATCCGTAAGGATAAGGTTGTTGCATGGGTATTCTCTGATACCTCCCCATACATAGTACGAAAATCATTCTCTGGTAGATATACAGCGATATTGACACAATTATTGTTGCCATACATCAGATCCTCTACGAAACCTGCTATGGTAAAATGATAGGTCGTATTCCCAGATACAAACTTGTAAGTATCTCCAATGTTACAGCCATTGGTCTTCATCCAATAAGAGATATAGATTGGGTTCTCAACACTAGAAAAATCCAGTGTTTCCCCTATGGTCTCTAACCTGTTCATCGTATGCTGTTCATCTATATTAAAAAAGATATGACCTAATGTATTGCCTGTTTCCCCATAAGATGCCTCACCAGAAAGCATGATATTGGTTCTCGTTTCAGCTTCAAGAACCCCATCTATCTCCTTTGCTTGATCATAGAATGTATTCTTCCAATCGGAATCATATAAGGTATAAAATACATCTGCACAATCATATTGTTCAAATTTATCTTCATACATCTTTCCTACATTACGCATAGTAATCAATCCTAAGCCGAATAACATAGCCGCAATTAGTACAATGATGGAAAAGGAGAAATATTGTCCTTTATTCTTCCTAAAATGATAACGTGACAAAAGTATAAATTTTCCCATGTTACCACCCCATCTCTTCTAAAAATGCCTTAAGATTTTTCTTTCTATCGGAATCTTTGTCTACGTACTCTCCTAATCTTAATTCCCCATAGATTTGGCCATCCTTAAGATAGATAATACGATTTCCCCTAAGAGCAGTTTTAATATCATGGGTTACCATAACAATACTCTGTCCAGCTCTATTAACATCTGTAAGCAGGTCTAAAACAGCATCTGCATTACTTGAGTTCAAGGCACCGGTAGGCTCATCAGCAAATACAATGGCTGGATGATTAATTAGAGACCTAACAATAGCTACCCTCTGCTGTTCCCCACCAGATAGTTGAGATGGGAAATTACGCTGTATTTGCTCCGATACGTTTACTTTCTCAAATAACTCTCTAGCGACTCTTGCCACCTCAGCTCTATTTGAATTTACCAATAATCCAGAGGTTAATACATTGTCCATGACACTCATTTTGTCAATTAAATAGATCTGTTGAAATACAAAACCACAGTTTTTTCGTCTAAATACTGCTAGTTTATCATCACTATATTTTGCAATATTGGTGTCCTGAAACCAAATCTCGCCTAAAGTAGGCTTATCCATTCCAGATAAGGAGTAGAGTAAGGTAGACTTACCTGCACCAGAAGCTCCCATAATTACCGTAAAATCTCCCTCATAAATTTCAAGATCAAGATTCTTTAAAATATGTTGTTGAACTCCATCAGTGGAAAATGTTTTACATAGTTTTTTTGTCGATAATATTGTTTTCATAAACAACCTCCCTATTTCTTTCTGAAACCATATTATCGCGAAACAAACCTTTTATCTTTATTGGTTTCTTATCTGATTCTTAACTGTTTCTTAAATTCTCTCTTTTGCTACGATTTATACTAGTTTAATACCGATTACTACTTGAAATCCTAATTCCCCATTGGAAGTTCGTAGGTATCCATCCATGTGCTCCATAAAATAATTAGAAATATATAGTCCTATTCCTGCACCATTTTTTCCTGTACTATTGCTACCTCTATAATATTTCTGTTTGATGAAAACTAACTCATCCTTACTCACACCCTTGCCATAATCCTCAATAATAATATTGAAATAACCATACTCTACCTTAAAGTCCACTTTAATATTTGAATCTGCATACTTATAGGAATTACTTATGACATTGTCAAATACTTGCTGAATACGTAAGGGATCACAGTAAACTAAGCATTCACTAATTTTATAATTCTCAATTCGATTGTTAGAATCTGCATTCTTAAGAAGCCTACTTATCTCCAAGCTAGAGATTTCCTGACAATGAACCTTAAGTTCCTCCAACTCTTCCAATGTGGCATGAAAGAGATTACTAACGAGAGCTTCGATTTGTTCCGTCTTCTGATCAATACTATGTAGCTTATCGATAATTTCTGCATCTTTAATCTTAACCAAAAGTAGCTCGTTTATGGCCTTAATGGAGGCAAGAGGAGTCTTAATGTCATGACTCAATGAGGCAACCAATTCCTTCTTACTTTCATTGGCTCTCTTCTCATTCTCCTTTGCAATTGCAAGTTCCTCACGCATGATATCAAAGCTTTCTGTAAAGGCACCAAAGATATTCTTTTTATCCATTAATAAAGGTGCATTTAAATTACCCTTTGCTACAGATGTTGCAAAGTCCTTTAACTTCATAAATGGACTTACAATTACTTTATATAGATAGATAAAGTTTATCACAATGAATAAAATGGCAGTTACAATGGTAATAAATAAATAAACTGTAACAATGATCTTTAACTGATAAATTCCTGGCTCTCCATCACTATAAACCACTAATTGCCCATCCAGATAATAATAATTTAAGCCATAGTCCTCCATCATCTTCTCAGTGGTTTCTTTATCTTTACCTTCTTCAATTGTTTTTGCAAAATCATTGACCTTTACAACATCTAGTTTAGGGAGCTCTTGGCTATTTATAATATATAAAGAGATTGCAAATAGGACTACTAAACTAAAAATACAAATAGTGCCTTGCCTTCTAATTCTCATAACTGTATCCTCTTCCCCATACTGTTTTTATATGTACTGGCTGGTTAGGGTCATCCTCAATTTTTTCTCTTAGATGCCTAATATGAACGTTTAACGTGCCATCTCCTACAAAAGAATCCTCCCACACATGAGTAAATAACTCCTCCTTAGAAATAATTTTCCCTTCGTTCTCCAGTAAATAGCATAAAAGCTTATACTCCATCCCCTTCATTGGGATTTCTCGGTCTTCCTTATATACTTTTTTACTATCTAAGTTAATATAGATTCCTTTTGCTACCTTCTTTATATCACTTGTCTCTTCCTTACTATTAGCAGTACTTAGTTGCCTTTTTAACACCGCCCTAACCTTAGCCAATAGTACGCTTAATGTATATGGCTTAGCAATGTAGTCATCTCCGCCAATATTGAGCCCTAACAACATATCATCATCACTGGTTCTGGCACTAATGAATAAAATAGGAACTTCAATGGTTCTACGTAATTCTTTACATAATTCAAACCCTGATTTTTTATCTAGATTAATATCTAAGAGAATGAGCTTGGCTGTATGCTCTTTAAAAAATTGCAAACATCCCTCATAAGATATTGTGTAGGTGGATTTTACATCAAAGAGATTAAAATAATCACACGTACTTTCTGCAAGTTCTTTTTCATCATCTACTATTAGACAATCATAATTCATCCCATGCACTCCCCTTACTTTTACTCCTATTAAATGGTACAAGAAAAAGCAGAGCTGATTTGTTCTGCTTCATTCTTCTTATTTATCTAATTTTGGAAATACTTTATGTATGATTTTTCGGTTAATTGGTAAGAAAAATTGGACGATGGGTCCTATCAGTAAGGCAGCAATAATCGTTCCCGCTCCAAATTCACCACCTAGAAGATACCCAATGGCAGTAAATAAAACATCACAAGTGACACGAACGAAACGAAACTTTATCATACTCCACTTAGTAGATAGCTTATCAGTTAAAACAATAGCGATCAAATCATTAGGGCCTGTACCTGAGTTACTTTCAATAACGATAGACATACCAAAACTTAAAACAATACATCCAGCAATCATGATAATTGCACGTAGTTCTAGTGGTGTTTGAGCATTAATAATTGGTTTAAACACCCTTAAAAAGAAGTCGATAATCCATCCTCCACATAATGCACACACAATCGTACCAGGCTTCACGTAGTATTTGGTCGTAAGAAGCATGATTACCATCAACAATACAAGGGCTATCACATGACAAGTTCCTATAGAAAGACCAACCAATTTAGAAATACCCTCTATCAAAATTGTAAATGTATCGGTTCCAAGTTTCGATACCAAAAACATGGAAACACCCAAGTGTGCTATCGTAAGTCCTACAAATAATACAAGTAAACCTTGTGCCCATTGTTTAACATTACGTTTTGAAGTATCTACTGCAAATTTATTCTCTGCGCCCATAACAATCACCTCAAGAGCAATTATTTTTATAATGAAGTCGTATATAATACTATTATATCAAATTAAGGTGATTTAGGCAATTTTTGATATTTATTCTACATTCTAACAGCTAGATAATATAACTTGGCTCAATTGATATTATTTTTGATATAAACTGTCTGGTCCTTTCTTCTTTTGGTCTAGAAAAAATTTCAACTGGTGTCCCTTCTTCAACTACAACACCTTCATCCATGAAAATCACTTTGTCAGCGACATCCTGAGCAAAAGACATCTCATGGGTTACTACGATCATGGTGATTCCTTTTTGAGCAACTCTCTTAATCAAGTCAAGAGTTTCTCTTACTAATTCCGGATCAAGTGCAGAAGTAGGTTCATCAAATAATATAACCTCCGGATTTAAAACAAATGCTCGTGCTATACCTACTCGCTGTTGTTGTCCTCCAGAAAGTTGGGATGGGTAATAATCATATTTATCTGATAACCCAACCCAATCAAGAGCTTTTTTTGCCTGCTCCTTTGCCTTTTCCTTAGGAATTTTTCTTGCCGTAATCAGACCTTCTAATACATTTTCTAAGGCAGTTTTATTGGCAAAAAGGTTATAATTCTGAAAAACAAATGCAGTCTTTCTTCTGATATCAAGGATATGTTTTTTATTGGCTTTTTTCATGTTTACGCTGGTTGTTCCAATGGTCAGTTCTCCATTTTCAACAGTTTCCAGAAAATTGATGCATCTTAACAAGGTTGTTTTCCCAGATCCACTTGGTCCTAGTATAACTACCACCTCACCATCCTCAACATGTATTGATACTCCTTTAAGCACTTCTAATTTTCCAAACGTTTTTTTTACATTTTTAATTTCAATCATAGACACTCCTTTTAAACTTTCCTGCATGTTTTCTTAATCGTCCTGCTAGACACTCTATCACTACCGTAAATCCCCAGTAGATAAGTGCTGCTGCTACATATCCTTCAAAAAAGGAATAGGTTCTTGAGCAAGGTATGATAGATCCTGCTACTACTTCAGTAATTCCAATTGCCATAACAACAGAAGATGCTTTAATAAGACCAACAATACTATTAATTAACATGGGAATGGCGACAGGGATTGCCTGAGGAATTATAATTCTACGTATGGTCTGCACTTTGGTTAGTCCTACAGAATAACCTGCTTCATCCTGGCCTTTGTCAATGGAGAGTAAGGCACCTCTAATGACTTCAGATATTGAACAAATAGCGGTTAAGGTTAAAGTGAAAATACCTACCCAGATGTTATCAACGTCCTTTACTGTTATGTCTAAATGAAAAAATTTAGCTACATTGTTAAATTCCAACATAAAGAGTAGATTATAGACTAGTAAAGCAACTACGATTGGAACGCCTTGATAT
>JAEZQN010000280.1 GCA_023441145.1 Bacillota bacterium | reverse complement strand
TAGAGTAACTCATTCGTAATGAGTAAGTCGGGGGTTCGAGTCCCCCTTCCAGCTTTATTGAAAACATAGGATTTACAAGGGGTAGAGGACTTTTTAGTCCTCTTTTTTTGTTTCTATAATTTCCAATATTTATATTAAAAAATAGCCTTTTTGATAGGTTTTTGTACAAAATTTGTACAGAAATTGTACATAAAAAAATAGCCTACAAGTATTGAAGGCTATACCATTTTAGAAAATAATTTATCTAATTTATCAGCAGTATTCTTTTTTGTTTTTTCTAATACATGAGCATATATATTCATGGTTGTACTAATATCAGCATGGCCAAGTAATTCTTGAAGTGTTTTGAAGTTCTCGCCAGCTTCAAGAAGTCTAGTAGCGTAGGTATGCCTTAATGAATGAAAAGGAATTCGATTAATACCAGCACGTTCACATATAGCAGCATGACCACGGTTAATATTGCCTTGATTTAATGGAGTGCTGTTTGAGGTACTAAATACATATTCACCAGTTGATTGAAGCTTTAATTCCTTAAATTTGGTTAGTAGTGATTTAGGTATAGGAATTTCACGTTTACCTTTTTCACTCTTTGGAGCTTTCTTGACGTGTTCATTGTGTGAATTACCTTCAGAGTCATAAATGGTAGTATATTTAATTGCTTCAGCTATCGTGATAATATTCCTATCAAAATCAACGTATTCCCATTTTAATCCTATCAATTCACCCATTCTCATTCCAGTAAATAAAGCGAGGACATATAAGAAACCATATTTTTCACCATCACAAGCCTTAATATATGCAGTTTGCGCCTTTATAGTAAGAGCAGTCCTTGTTTTTTCTTCTTTCGTATTCTTAGGAAGTTTTATATAATCCATAGGGTTATGAGCAACTACATTATTAATCATTGCAGATTTAAATGTATTACTTAATAAGAATTTCAGTTTCCTAACACTTGAAGTAGCCAGTTGTTCACCTTCTGTATGTTTACCTTTTGATTTAAGATTATTTAAGAAGTTTTGTAGATCCATAGGCTTAATATCTTTTATTTTCATGTTGCCAATGTCAGAGTTCTTTATATGCGTTTCATATAGGCTAATATATCCGTTGAAAGTACTAGCTGACACATTAGCGTGAACTGAATTAAATAAATGCCTATAAGTCCATTCTGAAAGAGTGAAAGGGGTTTTGTCTAATCTTTCACCGTTTATCCCTTTATTCTTTTCATAGTCCTTTAATTTCTCTTCTAATACATTTTTTTTCTTGTCAAAGATAATGTCATATTGATGTTTTCCATCTTCATCTTTTCCAATAGGTATACGAACATAATAGTAACCATCTTTCCTTTTATGGATGTTTGGCATCTACTCACCTTCTTTCTTTTTTCTATTTGTTATAAATGAGTCAGATAGAAGGCTGTAGTCCTTTGCACCATACTTTTCTTGATAATAGGTAAAGAAATCATGTTCATGAGATTTCATAAGTAAAAATCTTTCAAATAATACGCTTAATTCTTCAATATCATCATCATTAAGTTCCATTTCTTGTGAGAATTTTAAACCTATTAACCAAGAAATCATTGTTTTTAAGTATTCTCTGGTAGAAACACTTTTAAACCGCCATGAGAACAATTTAACAAAATATTTATGATATAGTTCAGCAAAAACACGTTCTTCCACAATATAATTTTCTATATCTTTATGAAAAACATCTGCATCAACCATTTTATTAATAAAATCGTCTATTTCATCTGACATTCTATCGATTTCATTTGAGTCGGTACTTGGAGAAAATAGATAACTCAATGGGATATTTAATGTATTAGCTATTTTTTCAATTACTTCTAAATTTGGTTCTCTTATATCATTTTCGTAATTAGAATATGTTGACCGATTTATTCCCAGTTTAGCAGCCATATCCTTTTGACTGATACCTTTTGAAATACGTGCTTCTTTTATTCTTAATCCTATTTTTATAAATTCATTTATTCCCACTATATCAACTCCTTATAAATGGAATATACCACTAAATACACGTAAATGCAACTTTTTAAAATTAAAGTACTTGACTGACACATAAATGTGTATTATATTACAAATAGATACACGATTATGTGTCGATAAAATCGGGGTGATAAAAATGTTAGCAATTGACACAAATAAAATAATTATAGCGTTGAGTAATACTGCACTTCCTGTTAAAGATGTGGCGAGTAAAGCAGATTTAAGCCTTAGTCTAGTTTCTAAAATACTTAATGGGCATAAAAAGACTGTAAGACCTTCAACGATTGGAAAGCTTGCTAAGGCATTAGAGTGTAAAGTTGAAGATTTAATATAATTCTTTTAGGGAAGGGTATTTTTTAAGACATATATGTATATAAAGACATATAAATGTAAATAAAAAATGTACTCAATGCAAAACTCATATAAGGGGGGGAGAAAATGAGATTTAAAGGTAATAATAAGCAGCTTAAAACATGGTTTGATACTTTAATCAGTATTTATGGATCTAATGCCAAGATAGCGGATATTGAAAGATCAGTAAGAGCAGTTAGGGGGAAAGAGGTATGAAAAAAATAGAATTAGCAGAAGGAATTTTACAAGATCTTTTAGACAATGGGATGATTAGCCTTGGATATGGACAAGTATTATGGCAAGAAGGCAGAGAAGAATGTGTTCGAGCAATTGAAAGGAAACTAAATGATTACGTTATAGTTGAAGGTCGAGTTATGGAGTAACATTAATGCAGTTATCAATGAAAATATTTTCATCCAGATAATGCAACAAGAGATATGGAGTTAATGCAATTTATAAATGACAAGTAAAATAAGAGTAAAATTATAGAAGGGAATGATATATATGAGTAATGAAGAATTTATGAATGAATTATTTAATAAGACTAATCAAGTTAAGACAGCAGATATTGAAACATTCTTTGAATTTTTAGAAGAAAATATTAAATCAAATGTGAATGATTTCAAAGACATTAATAAAGTATTAGAAGTTACAAAAATATTAAAGAATATAGTAATAAGCCAAAGAAAACAAGCCTTTAACTAATACCAGAGGCATCAATTAAAGGCTTCATATAAATTCTCAATCTTCGCATATTGAGAATAACATATGAAGCCTACCAAGTCAATATAAGGGGGCAATTTTATGAATAATGTAATTGAAAAGGAATTCTATTGTGTGAAAGATATAGTAGCTATGGGATTTGCAAGCCAAGCGCAAGTATATAACATTTTTAATTCAAAAGGGTTTCCATCAATAAAAGTAGGTTCAGCCTTGAGAATAAAAAAAGATGATTTTTGGAAATGGGTAGACCAGCAGAAAGGAAGAAAGTAGCATGGAGAACAAAAGTTATTACGCAATAATACCCGCTAATGTAAGGTATGATAAAGAATTAAATCCTAATGCTAAATTACTCTATGGGGAAATAACAGCACTATGTAATGAAAAAGGATATTGTTGGGCAACAAACGATTATTTTGCAGAGTTATATGGGGTTAGCAAGGTTAGTATTTCAAATTGGATTTCTTCACTTGAAAAGAATGGATACATAACAAGAGAAATTGTCTATAAAGAAGGTAGTAAAGAAATTTTATATAGGTATTTAAGTATAGTTAATGACCTATTAAAGAAATCTTTAATACCTAATAAAGAAACTTTTAATACCCCTATTAAAGAAAAGTTTAAAGATAATAATACAGTTATTAATAATACAATTAATAATACAAATAATAAAAAAGAAAAAGGCATAAATGCTTTAATTGAAAGTTATTCAGATAGCACAGATCTAAGAGAGTGTATTAGAGACTTCATAAAGATGAGGGCAGCAATTAAGAAACCTCTTACAGATAGAGCACTTAAAATATTACTTGATAAACTGGACAAGCTAGAGAGCACAGAAGATAGAAAGATTAAAGTATTAGAGCAATCGATAGTGAATTCATGGCAAGGTATATTTGAACTTAAGGAAGAGGTGACAAAGAATGTTAATTCGACAAGCTGTAGCTATGACCCATTCGACCTCTAAGGTAGATGATATGGGAAATAAATGGTATTCCTATGATGAATATGAAGAGGCACCTATAAACGTACGATTTAATGTTTTGAGGCTTTCAGGTGGAATGATACAGTACCAACTTAAGAATGAACATGGAAAAGTATATTCCTTCATAGGAAGTGAAGATAAGAAGCAAGCATATGATACTAAGTTTACTTCTTCAGGAATACCAGGAATCTTTAAAGACAAGGCCATATCTACTTTTAATCCTAATTTGTATCAGGAACAAATACTATCCAAAGAAGCAGTAAGCAGAGCCAATGGGTACATTAAGAATTTTCAAGACTTTGCAACAGATGGAATGGGATTATACATATATTCAAAAAGTGAGGGTAGCGGTAAAACTCATTTAATAAGTGCAATAGCTAATGAGTTAATGGCAAGACATAATGTAAGCGTAAAGTTTGTAAGAGCAGTTAATTTCTTTTCAGAAATGAAACGGAATATCAGTTCAGATAAGAGTGATCCATATGTTAGAAGTAATTTATTTGAATCAACAATTCAAGCCAGTGTACTTATTATAGACGACTTAGGAGCAGGTTCGCAAAGTACATATGTTAGTGATTTAATCTATGAATTGATTTCAAAAAGGGCCCAGAGTAATAAAGTAACATTATTTACTTCTAAAAGGGCATTTAGTGCCTTACAGTATGATAATTCAACCTTAATGCTAATTCAACAAAAATGTTTAAGTATAACATTACCTAATGAAAATATAGCTAAGGTATTAATTAAAGACAATAACCGAAAGTATGAAGATTTGTTAAAGGCTTAGGTAAATATGTACAGGTTAGGATAACGAGATTTAGTTAACCCATAGTCGCAATTCACGACACTAGGTAAATAAGTAATGAAATTAGCTTTTCGGCAAAAGTGTCGATTTATTAGGACAAGCCAATATTGGACAGTCATAATATTTTATATGAATAGCCCAAGCCAATTTTGGATTGGCGAATAGTTTACTAATGTAGCCGAGGGGAAAATTCCCCTCGGGTCAAAGTATAGTAGGTAAGTGGTTGTTTGTAGAAACTTAACTCCATTTTGTCGTTGAGCTGTTATATTGTCAAAGTAGTTGTGTATTAGTATGTGCCCCAAATTGGGCATACATATTTGTATTAAAGTGATGCATAAGTAACCATGTATTAGGAATAGGTGAAGATATGACCAACGAGGAGTTAATACTCAAATATAAAGAAGGAGATAGTAGTATATTAGATCAGATATTAGAACAAAATAAAGGTTTAGTTTATATGATTGCCAATAGATTTAGGTGGCATTGTACTGGTCCTATAGGTCTAGAAGATTTAATACAAGAAGGTAATATAGGGTTACTTTTGGCAGCAGATAAGTACAAGCCTGATATAGAGCATAAGGCGAAGTTTTCAGTATATGCATTTTATTGGATAAAGCAAAGAATATATAAGTACTTAAAGTATAAGGGCAAGAAGAACATAGAGGTAAGTTTGAGTACTGAGACAGGAGAAGGAGTTACATTAGAAGAACAGCTTCAGGAAGAAGAGGACTACATATTAAAAGCTGAAGAAACTATATGGTACCAAGACCTAAGAAAAGAGATTATTTGCGTAATGAATGAAGAACTAACAGCAAGACAAAAAGAGGTTTTAGAACTTAGATATGGATTTAGTAGAATGGAGCCAGCAACATTAAAGGAGATAGCAGAAATACTAAATGTAAGCACCTCAGGAGCAGACAGTATATTGAATACATCATTAAGAAAAATGAGGAGGAGTAAGTGGGGAAGAATGAAGTGGCTTGAAATAAAAGAAGAACAATAACTACAAATATGGAGGAATGAATATGAGAGTAGAGGATATTGATAAAAAAATAGAGCATTTACAGTATTTAAAAAGACTATGTTTAGAGCCTATTCCAGTG
>JAEZQN010000418.1 GCA_023441145.1 Bacillota bacterium | reverse complement strand
GAAATATAAGGATAATATCTTAATGATTGATAGTGTTAGGGATGCTATGGGGGTTGCCTTAAAGTACCTTGGGTATTCCTTAAATTCCACTGATGAGAAAGAGTTAGAGGAAGCCAAGGAGCTTTTAATCAAACAAAAGCCATTGGTACAGGCCTATGTAGTGGATCAGGTTCGAGATAAAATGATTGGTGGAGAAGCCGCTCTTGGAGTGATCTATTCTGGTGAGGCAATCTACACTAAGGAAGAAAACGAAGATCTAGAATATGTAGTGCCAAAGGAAGGGTCAAACGTATGGATTGATTCCTGGGTAATTCCTAAAAATGCAAAGAATAAAGAAGCGGCAGAGGCATTTATTAACTTCCTTTGTCGTCCAGATATTGCACTGATGAACTTTGATTATATTGGATATTCTACTCCAAATACAGAAGTCCGTGATATGATAGAGGATGAAGAACTTAAGAACAATGAAACTGCTTTTCCGGGAAAGGATATTACCTCTAGATGTGAGACATTTAAGTATCTTGGAATTGAAATGGATGATTTGTATTATAGTAAGTGGAAAGATTTAAAGAGTGAATAGAGAGAGTGTATTTAGATAGTAGATAGAGGGAAAGATGAAATCTTTCTCTCTATTTTTTATTGCTATTGCCAAGTTATGCTTTGTTAAATTGCCGAATGAGGTCGAATTAGGTAAAACAAAGAGAGAGAAGTAGACCATAAATGAAACGGAAGAATAAAAGAGTATATGATAACGAAGGAGGATGTTTTATGAGAGCTAGAGTACATTGAACAAAACATATTGTTAGTGTATTACTTTTTTATTTTTGTGTTTATTTTAATACCTATCACGGTATTTGCATCAGAAGCAACTTGTTTAGATTGCAATGGTTTATATCACAATGGATTTTGCGATACTTGTGGTAGCTTTCTGAAAGCCACTAAAAACACTAACGATTATTATGAGATAGGAAATGCAGGACAGCTTTATTGGTTTGCTGAAAAGGTCAACAATGATAATGAAAATTATGGTTCTGCAAATGCCATACTTACGGCAGATGATAATATAGGTGGCATTTGTGGAAGAAACGAAGGTGGAAGGATATTTAATAATCACTATGACAGATGGCAGTATTATCAATGAAGGATCCATACATATTGATTCATCTGAAGCTGTGATACAAAGCCCGGATAATACCTCAAGTGTGAGTATAGATTCTACCAAAACTCTTGTAACATTAGCTATTATTGGTTCTTCTGCAGCCCTTCTATGGAATGCTGTTAACCTGATTACATCAGTAGTTAAGAAAAGAAAATCTTAAGCTATGATTTGTAAAAGGCTGTCCCATTTAGAAATCTACTGGGACAGCCTTTTTATGTTCTCAAATAAAATATTTAGAGTTTGTCTGAGGAATAAAATTCTATTACCTTATCTAATTTCGCGCTCATATTAGCAAATAATAAGTCTACAATTGTTAGGGCAACCATAGATTCTACTACCACTACAGCTCTTGGTACAATTATTGGATCATGTCTGCCCTTTATATTAATCTTAATATTCTCACCCTGTTTATTTACCGTGTCTTGTGTGGTAAAAATGCTAGGTGTTGGTTTTACCGCTGCTCGTATAATCAGTTCAGAACCATCACTCATACCACCGAGAACACCTCCGCTATGATTGGTTCTCTTTACAATTTCTCCTGTGGAAGTAGCCATAAAGCCGTCGTTATTTTCTGAGCCGTTCTTTCCTGCAACTAAAAAGCCATCCCCAATCTCGACACCTTTAATAGCACCTACAGACATTATTGCTTTTGCAAGATTGGCATCAAGCTTATCAAAAACAGGTTCTCCAATCCCTCTTGGCATACCAGTAACGACACACTCAATTAAACCACCTGTAGAGTCTAGCTTCTTTATCTGGTCTTCTAAGTATAGAATTGCTTGCCCAGCTGCTTTTGCATCTGGCATAACAGCAGGGTTACGATAAACTTCTTCTTTATCAAAATTATTATAATCAATGGTGATAGGTCCGATGGTTTTTGTGTAAGCAAACACATGAATGCCTAATTGCTTTAAAATCTCTGAAGCAATAGCACCACCGGCCACTCGTCCTATGGTTTCCCTGCCAGAGGAACGACCGCCTCCTCTATAATCCCTAAATCCATATTTTTGATCATAGGTAAAGTCTGCATGTCCTGGACGATAAGAATTGGAGATTTCATTATAATCACCAGGGCGTTCATTTTCATTACGAACAAGCATTGAGATAGAGGCACCAGTAGTTTTTCCTTCAAATACACCTGAGAGTATTTCCACAGAATCGGATTCCTTACGCATAGTAGAAAGACGGCTTCTTCCAGGCTTTCTACGGTCTAAATAGGACTGAATAACCTCTTCATTTATAGTTAATCCAGCAGGACAGCCGTCAACAACGACACCTATTCCCTTGCCGTGAGATTCTCCCCAAGTGGTAATAACAAATTGTTTTCCAAAACTAGATCCAGACATAGAAACCTCCCTTGTTTCATTTTTATTTATTATAACTGAATTGCTCTAAGGGTGCAAGCAATAGGTCCATTCACATGAAAGACTCATATAATAATTATATACTAATAGATAATGTGGCAGGAAAGGGTGGAATACTTTGTCAAGAGAGGATTATGAGATGATGAAACGGTTGAATGAGCTACAGAGACGAAGTAATAAGGAAAAATGCAGAGAAAATGATGAGTTAATCATCGAGAATAATACGATATATGAAATAGATTTGGAATGCTATGAATGTATGCTACGTGAGAAAAGCAATCATTTGGCTAAGTAGAAGGGGAGAAAATCTCTTATCATTAAAATAGATAGAACAAAGAGTTTCGCATGCGCAACTCTCCGACTGCGGCGGGTCGTGTAAACGACATTATCCATACTGCCGCAGTGCGATTATCAGCTTTCTGTTTTTTAGAAAGCTTTCTTGTTACAAAGGATATTGCGAAGTAATTTCCTTTGTAACAAGAAAACAGAGAGAGTCACGAAGGACTCTCTCTGTTTTTACTTATGGTATATTAGCAGCCACAACCGCCAAAGCCGAAACCATTTCCGCCGCAGCAGAAAAGAAGTATGATAATCCAAATACAGCTTCCAAATCCGCCTTCGGAACCGCCGCATCCGCCACCGAAGCCAAATCCGCTACCATTACCACAGCAGCAGGAAAGAAGTAGAATAATAAAGATTATACTACAACATCCATTGTTTTCTGAACCACATCCAGAGTTGCATCCGCATCCACAGTTTGCTGTTGTTAATTCGCTCATTAAAAAATCCTCCTAATTAGGTTTACATCTTATCTTATGCAGTGGGCTTGTTTTAAGTGCAAACTAATTATATATATGACCAATAAACAAGGGGTTGCTTCAAAGTATGAAGCAACCCCTTGTTTTGCTTTTGTATTAGATTAGGAACTAGCAGCCACAACCACCGAAGCCATTACCACCGCAGCAGAAAAGAAGTATGATAATCCAAATACAGCTTCCAAATCCGCCTTCAGAACCACCGCAGCCACCGAAACCAAAACCTCCACCGCCATTACCGCAGCAACAGAATAAGAGAAGGAGAATAATTATCCAAGAACAACCTCCATTTCCCTCACTGCCACAACTATTTCCGCAAGAAGCAGTTGATAAATCGCTCATTTAAGTTCCTCCTAAAATCTTCTACAGTGAATTGTATGAGGCAATGCTTGGTCATTATTATAATAATTCATAATTTTTTTAATTTTTTTTTCGAAATATAATACATTTTTTATACACAAAAGGATATGCTACAAAATGGCAGAATTGACATTTTTGCTCAGTATGGTATACTAAAAATACGGGTTACCGTACAAAACTATAGAGAAAAGGAGATGGCGCCATGAATCAACTCAAGGGTTCAAAGACAGAAGCTAACCTATGGGAAGCTTTTGCAGGAGAATCAAAGGCAAGGAACAAGTATACTTATTATGCATCTAAAGCTAAAAAGGAAGGCTATGTTCAAATAGCTGCGCTTTTTGAAGAGACAGCCAATAATGAAAAAGAACATGCTAAACTCTGGTATAAACTTTTAGGTGGTATCGGTGATACAGCTGCTAATCTTCTAGATGCTGCAGAAGGCGAACTATATGAATGGACTGATATGTACGCTAATTTTGCAAAAGAAGCTAGAGAAGAAGGTTTTGATAAGATTGCAGCTCTTTTTGAAGGTGTTGCAAAGATTGAGAAAGAACACGAAGAAAGATATCGTAAGTTATTAGCCAATGTTGAAGGTGGTCTAGTATTTTCTAAAGATGGGGATGCTATTTGGCAATGCGCTAACTGTGGACATATTGTAATCGGAAAGAATGCTCCAGAAGTCTGTCCTGTTTGTGCACATCCAAAGGCTTATTTTCAGTTAAGAGCTGAAAATTACTAAGAGGTTTAAGAGTATCCAAAGGTATTTTACATAAGAATATACAGAGCAAACCTTTATAAAATACATCGGATGTTTAATTACAAATGATAAGGTAACAATACAATGTACAATTGTTAATATGTGAATCAATAAAAATCGTTAAAGGAGAGCATATCATGAAAGAACAAAGATTTTTAATTTGTAAACATTGTGGCAACATTGTAGCTGTTGTACAAGATGCCGGTGTTGATGTTATTTGCTGTGGTGAGAAGATGCAAGAGCTTATTCCTAACACAGTAGATGCTGCTACAGAAAAGCATGTTCCAGTTGTAACCGTAGATGGCTGTAGAGTAACTGTTAATGTAGGAGAGGTTGCACATCCTATGGTTCCAGAACATTACATACAATGGATATTTATTAAGACAGAAAAAGGCGGTCAGAGAAAGCTTTTAACTCCAGGCTCTGAACCAAAAGCTGAATTTTGTCTTGTAGATGATAAGATACTTGAAGTATATGAGTATTGTAATCTTCATGGATTGTGGAAGGTTACTTTATAGAAAGGAGATTAATTGTATGGCAGATGAAATTCAATATGTTTGCTCCGTTTGTGGATATATCTATGAGGGAGATGTTCCATTTGAGGAATTAGGCGATGACTATGAATGCCCATTATGTGGTGCTTCAAAGTCAGCTTTTGAAGTTATGGAATAGTTGTAAAAGGGGCTGTAAAAAAACAGCTCTGACGAAATGCCATAGCGACATCAGTTGATGTTGCTATGGCATTTCTAGTCTTTTCTGGACTTTTCCGTAAAAAAAGGTTTACATAATAAACCTGTGCAAT
>JAEZQN010000411.1 GCA_023441145.1 Bacillota bacterium | reverse complement strand
AACAGCTTCAGATTAAAGGAATACATAATAAAGCGCAAGAAAAAAAGCCTAGTGCTTTGACATACACTAGACTTTTGTAAGCTAAGATGCAACCTCTTAGCGGATATATTTTTACTTACTATAAACAAGGTAATTGTAGGGGAAAGGGTTGCGTTTCATTTTACAATTAACGTATATTAATTCATGCTCAAGCAAAGAAGAAGAGCCTCTTTCTAATTCACTCACTCCAAAAGAGTGCCATAGGCTCTTCATGCTTTGCACAACTTCTTATTCCCATTTAAAAAATCGAATCGCTACCCCTAAACAGATGACTGCTACTATTAACAGAATACAGATGGAAGGAAATACATTACCCACAGGCTGGCCTAAAATGGAGGCCTTTAAGATTTTGATTCCCTGTGTAAGTGGCATGACATCTGACACCTTCTGCATCCCACTTGGCATGATTTCATAAGGTAAGGTGGCTCCTGAGAAAACCAACATTGGAAAATACAAGATGCTCGCTAAAATACCTGCAATCTTTGAGTTCTTCGCCACTCCTCCTACCATGACCCCAAGACAAAACATTGAGAACATAACCAGAAGCCAGCCAAGAAGAAAGTGAAAAACACTTCCCTGAATCCGTAGGTCAAAAAACAGTACCGCACAAACAAATAATGTCACTAAGGATATCGCAGCATAAAGGGTATAAATGCTTACCTGCACGAAGAGTAGTAAGCTAGGCTTTACTGGAGTCACATGAAATCTCTTTAAAATATGTTTTTCTCTATAATCAGAGATTACTAGGGGTAACCCCATTACCCCTCCCGCACAGATAGCTATGGAAGCCAGGGCACCAAAGGATTGTTCTAAAAATGTATATTCTGCACCTTCATAAGCAGGTTTCGTTCCATAAATAACTCCAAGTGCCACAAGAACTACAAGAGGCATAATTACTGCAAAGATCAACATGTCCATTGCCCGAAAGGAAAGTCTTGCTTCCGTTTTTAACAATTCTCTATAGGCTTTCATCGTATACTACCTCCTCATCACTATACCAAAGATAAGCGTCCTCAAGCTTGTCATAAGGACTATTATCAATGGCTTCTTTTGCGGTTCCCATAAATGCCACGTCTCCTTTTTTTAGGATACAGATAGTATCACATAAGAGCTCTACCTCATCCATAAAGTGAGAAGTCAAAAGCATGGTAATTCCCTCGGCTTTAAGCCCCTTCATAATCTGCCATACTTCCCTTCTTGCCCTGGCATCAAGCCCGGTAGTAAGTTCATCCAAAAACACCACCTCAGGATTTGGCAGTAGAGCGAGAATAATAAATAATCGTTGCTTCTGTCCTCCAGAAAGTTCCTTTACCAAGGTCTTTTCCTTGTCTGCAATTCCAAACTTACGTAGTAGCACTTTGTAATCTAATGGGTGTCTATAAAGAGAGGCAGTTACTCTACAAAGCTCTGCAACCCTTATGTTTTCCTGGTATTTCGCTTCTTGAAATTGGACCCCTACCTGCTCAAATAGCTCCTTTCTGCTAAGCCTTGGATCCATTCCAAGAATTGAAACGGCTCCACTATCCATAGATTTTGTTCCTAGGATACACTCTATGGTTGTGCTCTTACCAGCTCCATTGGCACCCAGTAACCCAAAAATACTACCTTTGGTAACAGAAAAACTAAGGTTATTCACTGCTTGTACTGAACCATATGATTTTGACAAATTAGTTACTTTTATTACTTGTTCCATTTTATCCCTCCTTATTTTTCATAAAAAAAGAATAACACCAAACAAAAGTCTGGTGTTAAAGTGGAGGGTTTTAAAATTTAATTTTCATTTCCATCAGCATAGAGAGCATAATATGCGCATTTTCTTTCGCGTTACACAAGGAAATCGTTAGCTTGTCACAAACAGAGATAATATCTTCATTCTCCTTTGGAGTATTCAAAATCTCTGCAATATCTACAGAGGAGTCTACGTCCAGTTCGTTTAATGCTCGAAGAATAGAAGATAGAGAGTAGTTAGCGCATCTAAGAGTTCGAATAATCTTAAGCCTTCTTATCTCGTTGTCCGTATAGACTCGATAGCCATTTTCCCTACGCTTTACCTTGATAAGTCCATTCATTTCCCAATTTCTAAGAGTATCCATAGTAATACCAAGAAGATCAGATACCTCTTTGCGCTTTAGAAAATGTTGATTTTCTGGAGTGTTACGACTCAGTAGCTGATTTACTATGTCAATTGCTTCCTTGGTATTCTCCATTTCTCTATCCAAAGAGGCAATGTATTCCTCTGTCATACGGATAGCTTCAGAAAATTGACACTTTGCTGTAGTTTTTACAATAGAAATGGCTTGTTCACGTAAGCCATTTTGCAGCACTTCTATCTGGAATGCTGTTCTTGCTAGTTTAAATTGTGCTATATGTAAATCTGTAAAAACCCGATAACCATTTTTCTTACGTAAAGGTTTTGAAATAAGCTCTACTTCCTCATATAGCCGGACGGTATTGGGATGTATCCCAATGGCCTTTGCTATCTCTGATGTTCTATAGGTCTTCTCCATACGCTTTCATCCTGTTATGTTTTCTTTGTTGACAAGCTCCCATTCTTCTTTTAAAATACCATATTCATAGGTATCTAACCAGATGGGATTGCCTTCTTTGTCACATTTAAAATAAATATTCTTCAGTAACGTTCCTTCTCTTCGCATTCCTAGCCTCTCTAATAAGCGCCAGGATGGGGTATTAAGAGGATTGCACATGGCAACGATTCTTCTTGCCTTCCAATCATGAAAAGCCTTTGTCAGTAGAGTTCTTGTAGCTTCTGTAGCATAACCCTTCCCATGATAGGAAGCATTAAATACATAACCCAACTCCCAGGTATCAAATTCTCCCTTTTGCAAATAGAGATTTCCAATCACCTTTCCTGTCTCCTGTAGGCAAACAGCAAAAAAGCAATCCATATGGGAACGACTAAGTGCTTCTTTAATAGCTCCCTCTTTCGTATAGACCTCATAAGGTTCAAAAGCAATAACCTTGGGGTCTGAAAGATACTCATATAAGTCCTCTCCGTCCTCCTGTTGAAAAGAACGAAGAAGTAAACGATTTGTTGTTATTGGTTCCATATGTCTCCCTCTAATACTATAACTCTATAAATTTTTATAGTCCTTTATAAAATGACACTGCCTCGCTACAATCCTGCTCGTTTGGATGCTTCTTATGAATACCACCTACTAACTTAAATGGGCCGTAAGAATCCCATCCATTACAGTAGTAGTTTCCTAGTATGGTGGCCAGAGCTTCCTTTAAGAACTCACCAAATTCATCAAATACCTTTTGGTTTTTACCACCACCCCCTGTTGCCACAAGAAAGGTTTCTTTTCCTTCTAATTCCCCCTTATGGTTCTCAAGATATTGGTATAAGCCATCTGCAAACTTTGCATGGTAGATTCCAGAAGCAAAACCTATCCGTTCATAATCTGCTAAGTTAATAGTATCTGCCTCCTTAATAGGTACAAGGTCCACCTGACACTGGTCTTTTATAGCTTCTAGTACCTTCTTTGTATTGCCATGATGTGCCGAATAATAAATAATAACTGTTTTTGACACTATAATACCTCCTTATGAATTTAAAATAAATTCTACTTTGTCGCTACCATACGTTTCTTGCCTGTCATCTGTTGTACAATCAGCTTCATCACAGTGGTGTGGTCAATGATTGCTTCATTATATTGAAAGTCTCCTGCATGATACTGCCCCATGAGAATATCTAATGCTTCCTTCTTCTTCTCATAGTCTGTCACAATTTCCATTCGTCCTCTTCCTATGACACACTCATATTCCATGGTGCAATTGCCTGTATCCTCTTCTAACACCAGCCTATGGGAACAGTCCATCTCAAAGCTAGCACGAGGATCTCTAGCAATTAACTGATACTTCGTGCCTTCGGTAGCTCCGTGAAAATATAACACAACTTGGCCTTCTTCTATACCAAAACCAAAATTCAGTGGTAGTATGTAGGGATATTCTTCATCCTTTAATGCCACTCGACAGACCTCACATTTCTTTATGACCTCAATGATATGTTCTAATTCTTTAATCTCTCTATCACTTCTTCTCATAGATTCTTCTCCTCCTACTATAAAATATTAGGTGTCTCTTTTATCAGGTGATTGATTTAAAAAATGGATAGCTCTTTTTAAAGACGAAGCCTGCTTTTTCTGCTGTGCGCCTGGAACCTTGATTCCCCATGTGACATTCCCAGGTGGGCTCCTTTCCAATTTCTAATACATATTGTACCATTCTCTTTGCTACGATAGCAGCCAAGCCTTGTTTTCGAAATGCTTCCTTGGTTTCAATTCCAATATCAATCTCATTATGACAAATGCCAGAGGAAAATGCTACTGTGGCGATTTCGTCTCCATACAGAAGACAAAACCCTTTTCCTTTCTCCAAAAACTCAGTCATAGAGTCCCAGGAAAAGCTAGGGATAATGTTGCCCTCTAGTCTTGCTAACAGGCTGGCATCCAGCTCCTTTAACTGAAACCCTGCAGGAATCTTAAAAGATATGTCTTTGGTTCGGTCAAAGAAAAAGCTAAAACGCTCCTGACGGATGATGTCAGGTTCATTAGAGAAATAGGCATCACATTGTGGGTTGCTATCTTCAATAATGAAACACCTCATTTTGTCTTTCTGTCTACGAATCAGATCCGCAGACTCTAATAGAAATGACTCATCTGGTTCCCCAAGTAAGTAATAAAACCCACAGTAATGCCAAATTAGTGCACAGGTTGGATTCTCTACAGAATTCACGAAAACCTTTCCTGTCTGTACTCCTTCCACCACAGAAAGCAGGTATACACGATTACTGGAACTATGATCTGCTAAATGAAATACTTTGTTAAATTCATTGGTCGGTAAAGCAAACATAATATCACCTCTTCTTTTTTGAACTACGGCAAGTAAGAATAGTAACAATAATAAGTACGACTAACAAAAGCAATGTAAGTATGGCAACAATATCTCCCATGGTAAAGAACCCATCACGAAATGATGCTATACTATTAACGCTATATAATACTGGAAACGGCATAAGAAACCCCCACAAGGTCCAAAAAACTACTAGTACAGGATGTTTTTTTACTAGGATAAATTCGAATCCTAAGATTAATGAGAATACTCCTGCAATAATAGCAAGAATCCAATCCCTATTAGAGCTACACATAATCATTCCAACTACCAGTAACACCCCTCCTAAGGAAGAAAGAATGATACCCATAATTTGCATAGCCGAAATATGGCTTGTGGTAGATACAGCATCTACAGGAGAGGACTGTGTTACTAGCTGTGACACAGGTTCATGTTCCTCTTTAATTAAATAATCCGTGGACACATGAAAAATATCACTTAACTGACTAATATAATTTAAATCCGGTGTAGATTGCCCAAGCTCCCATTTGGAAATTGTCTGGCGAGTAACTCCCAACTGTTCTGCTAACTGCTCCTGTGTAACTCCTTCTTTCTTTCGTAAACAAACTATCTTTTCATGAATACTCATACTGAACTTCTCCTTACCTATGGTTTTCTTAAATACCTGTATATCTAATTACATCTATGTATACAATGTATCTCTTTAACACCACTTCGTCTACCAATGCACGTTGGAAATAACGCAACGAACCGTTGCAATGTACCATAACTCATTCATTTATTGTATGTAATAGGAGGATAAGGCTGCTGCCTGGGTGCTATCTAACCCGCCAGTAATTACTAGAGTAACTCCTTCTCCTATCACGACATACATATCGGATTCGGACTTGGTGCCTTGGTATACCAGATTAGAACCCCAATTACTTTCTGCATCAGCGAATTTCCTTAAAGAGCAATCCCTATCCGTTAACAATAGGTCGTTGTATGTTTCCATGACGGAAGTAAAGCTACTAGCAAATCTATTAATTGTATATCCTATTATCTCGTCCTCAGATACATAAACATCGGTATACTGTTCTAGCTTACCAAACAGTGATACAGAACTATCGTAATCTATAGGATTGTCATAAGTAGGAATGTTATCAGTTTTTGTAGTCCTTGTTCCTGGTAGAGACGTAAAGATATAAATTCCTGCTACTATGCACACAAAACAAATCCCAAAGCTAATATTTGAAAAAACTGAGAATATCGTATTAAACCCTTTATCAGGGAACAATTTATACATAATAAAGCTACCGGCTATCACCAGTGCCATAATTAGTAGTATAAAAGCCGACATCTCTTTTGAGAATATGGATACGCTGAGCAAAAGTACGACAAGTAAGACAAACCATACTACCTTACAGCTCATTGCAAATCTATGTATATTTTTTTTACTGTAATATTTTATAGTTAATCCTTTTTTTATCCTTCTCATATTACGAATAACAAAGATCCCAAATCTGACCGTACATACTATTGCATACAATAAATATAATAAAAGAAAGCTAACAAAGCCTAACATCATTCCATCTGATATGCTGCTGGAATAAGTTTGGTAATTAAACGGATCCTTTAGTTGATAATATAAATTATTCAATAAACCAAAAGCAGATATATATACGCCTAACATACTTAACATTACGTTATCCCGAAAGATAATTTTGATTGCCATTATTAATTTGTTTTTTTCATCTGACTGAATCGGCCAAGGGGTTCCCTCTGGGGCACAGAGAATCTGCACTTTTCCAGCACTATAAACATGTTGCCATCCATAATGTTTAAAGTAATCGATATAATACTCCATTGTAGGATCTGGCTCTTTGCCTAACATAATTCCTTTCCTAAAATAATCCACCTTAAACTGCATTTTGACTGGTTTACATTCCTCAAAAACATAAAAAGCACCAGAACGTTTTACAAACATCCAGCCTTCTTTTGCTTTCTCCTGCAAAAATTGTTCTATAGCCTCTATTTCATAAGGTCTTGCTGGAAACAATATTCTTTTTTTCCTCTTTTTACTTTTTGAAATATTGTCTTTCTTATTTCTTTTTATACTTACCCCTCCAATAAATAAAACTAATATTCCACGTTATTACAGTTGATTGCACACTAATATAAATATGTACGTTATAGTTTCTTTCTTCTAGGTATCAAAAGGGCGATGAAGTCTACTATAAATGCTACTAGTAGTGTAATAATAAAACGAAAGAAATCAAAACCCTTATCATCGATTAACATTACTATGGCAATTCCTATAGCGGTGGCTAACGCTACAAATATTGCTCTTTGTAGAATTTGTTTCATTAATTATCTCCTCTCAAATATATATATGACAAGTACTCCCATTCACTCTATTTACTAATTTAGTATACCATATTTTTACTGTCCATTGCATCCATATTTTATCTATCTCTTCCTATAAAAAGGGTGCCTTTTGGCAGAAGCTAAGGCACCCTTATAACCACTCTAAAATTATCTTCCACTCCTCTAGTAGTCTCTCTAAGCTATAAGAAGCATTGGCTGGGCTTGTACTTGGCAATTTTACTGCCTCCCAGCCAGTGGATTTATAACTATACTTTTGATATAAGTCGTAGGCTTTTCCTCCGTTACAAAAAATCTGCTTAATGGAGGATTCCTTAATGATGCGAGTCAAATCAGTGGGTACCACATTCTTAATGCTACTATCAGAAGACCCTATGATATCACAGCTGGCAATCACATCCCAAACAGCAATGTTAGAACTAAGTAATAGCTGGCGTTTCTCTTCTACTGTAGAAGGAAGGTCTTTATTAAGAAGTGCCGCTAGCACTCTCCAAAAGCGATTCTGAGGGTGACCATAGAAAAACTGGCTCTCTCTAGACTTTACAGAGGGCAATGTCCCAAGTATTAGAATCTTGGACTCTTTCGTATATACTGGATTTATTTCATGAGTAACTCTAGGCATAATTATTTTCCTTTTCTTTTACTATCTTCAGTATTTGCAGGGTAGAAAGAAGTGATACATTCCGTCTATATTCTTACAAACTTCTTCTTTCCAATCTTCATAACATCACCCTCTTCTAACACCCTACCTAATTCATCGTCTTTTATCTGTTCTCCATTAACACGAATTCCCCCTTGTTTAACAAGACGAAGAAACTCACTTTTACTTTTTACATAGTCCATGGCAATCAGATGAGGAATGCTATCACCAACCGTTCTCTGATCTTCCTCTAATGGTAGTATAGGGATATCCTTAGGAATTGCTTTTTTGCTAAAGGCTTCCTCATAAAAGGAGATAGCTCTTATAAGCTCCTCCTCTGTGTGGTAGAGTCCAGTGATAATTTTAGCTAGCTTAAGCTTAATATCCCTTGGATTTAACCCATTTGACAAAGCCTCTTTGATTCTATCAATCTCATCTGGATGTTCGTCTGTGGTTAGTTCAAAGTACTTAATAATGAGGGCATCCGGTACTTCCATTATCTTTTTAAACATTACTTCTGTTGGTTCATTTACCCCAATATAATTTCCCAGGCTTTTGCTCATCTTCTCAACACCGTCTGTCCCCTCCAAAATTGGCATAAAGAGAGCCACCTGTTGCTCAATACCCATTGCCTTTTGAAGCGTTCGCCCCATAAGCACATTAAAGGTTTGGTCAGTACCACCTAACTCAATATCTGCGTTGATTTCTACAGAATCGTAGGCTTGCATGAGAGGATAGAAAAATTCATGAATTCCAATAGGAACACCATTCTTATAACGGTTCTTAAAATCATCTCGCTCAAGCATCCTAGCAACAGTAGAGGTTGCCGCTAACTTTATTACCTCTTCAAAGGTTAGCTTTGATAGCCACTCACTATTAAAACGGACGACCGTTTTTCCCTGATCTAGTACTTTAAATATCTGCTCACAGTAAGTGAGAGCATTCTCTTTCACCTGTTCCTCTGAAAGTGCCACTCTTCCTTTTGATTTACCAGTGGGATCTCCAATCTTCCCAGTGAAATCACCGATGATGATTACTGCCTGATGTCCAAGCTCCTGAAGCTGTCTAATCTTTCTTAAAACCACAGCATGACCAAGGTGAATATCTGGGGCGGAAGGATCTAAACCTAGTTTGATAATCAGTGGCCTATTTTCTTTGTAGGACTTAGTAAGTTTGATTAGTAGCTCCTCCTCATTGACACACTGATGAGCTCCTTTGCAAATAATGCGCATTTGTTCCTTTGGTGATAACATCATTTAACATCTCCTTATTTAATATTAATAAATATTTGCTATTACTCGAAGAAATGAAAAAACTCCCGTCCTCATGTTTCCATAAGGACGAGAGTGACTCTCGCGTTACCACCTTAAGTTTATAGATAGCTCACACTATCTACCTCAGCAGGTACAGCCTTAGCGATACCCTTGCACTTGATTACGGTGTGCTCTCCGTCGTAGCCTACTTAATCCATTCGTTCGGTACGCAGCTCCAAGACGTATTCACATCCTCTATCCATGAGCCTCTCATCAACCGGCATCTTTCTGTTTGGAATCGAACATGCTACTCTTTCTTTTCATAGCCTTTTCTTTTACTGTAATGCAACTATTTAATTGAACAGATAGTATCACTTTATGGGTACTTCGTCAAGGAATTTTATTTAAAATCTCTAACCACATGAAAGTGTTCATTTCCTATAGATATAACTCACCCTTTGAAAGAATGGTTACATTACCAGATACTAAAATCTCCCCAGTACCCTCATTACAAGAAACTTTAATGATGCTAGGTCTTTTTAAGTAGCTTCCTTGATTGATAACTATGGTCTCACTCTTGTTATATAAGGAATGTTTATAGAGATAGGCTCCCATAGGGCCTGCCGCACTTCCTGTAGCTACATCTTCAGCTCCACCATAGTTCTCCCAGGTTCGACCTTCCATCCTAGGAATATCAAAGATATAGGTAAATTTTGCTCCATTTTCAGCTAATAGTTCTTCAAAGTTCTCACTTGTTATTCTTGCTGTTGCTTGTCCACTTTTTACAGGAACCAGTAGATACGGTAGTCCAGTAGAGACAATCTCCATCGGATACTCTTCATATAAATCTTCTAGTTGTAGATTAAGAGCCTCGCAGTACTTACTTCTCCACTCCTCACTTACGACC
>JAEZQN010000407.1 GCA_023441145.1 Bacillota bacterium | reverse complement strand
AGTAATGGCCAACCTTATCAACAGCCTAATTACGCCAATCCTTCTCAAGGTAACCAACCTAATTACGCAAACAATGTGCCAACCTATCAGCAACCTAGTTATTCCAGCTCACAAGAAAGCAATAGCAATAATACATATTATAGTCAACAACCTACTTCCCAGTTCCAAGGCAATTACAATGGATATCAACAACCAACACCAAGCAATGGTATGGCGATTGCTTCTTTAGTGTTAGGTATTATTTCTATTCCTATTAGCTGTTGTTGGGGCATTGGTATTATACCAGGTGTTATAGCTATTATATTAGGTCTTTTTTCAAAATCAAAAGCTATCCCACCTACAAATAAACTGTCAGGCTTAGCTTTAGCTGGAATCATTTGTGGAATTGTAGGATCTGTATCTTCTATCTTCTTTTTCATCATGGACGTAATCTATTATAATAATCCTGACTTTTGGTTTAACATTAGGTATTAATTAACAAAGAGCAGAAACACATGTACTTATGTTTCTGCTCTTTTCTATTAGGAATTTACCCATCATCCCATTGGCCATAGAATAGAACCATATTTCACTAGCATAAGATTTCTTATAACAAAGTGCCCCACTAGTAAAATTACCCCTATTATGATATAACGTAATCTAAAACGCATCCCCTTTATGCGACCTTTTGTAATAAGACTTACATAATGAGAACCCATAAAAAGAATATACCAAACTAGTGAATATGTAGTAAATACATGATACCTCATACTAGTTAAAATATCCCCTTTTAAAAAAGCAAGCATAGCTCTGGTACCACCACATCCTAAACAGTAAAGTCCAGTAAAACGATGAAAGCTACAATCCTCTCCGGTCCCTAGAGGAATATGAGCAACTACTACAATAATTCCAACAATAATACCAATGATAAGAAAAATATTACCGAACAAGAATAGGCATTTATCCGTGTCCATTCTCCTTAGTTTTTCCATCTTATCTCCCATAATGTACCATATTTTCTCCATTCTTTTCTTAGGTTAATTATACAATGAACTACTGTACTTGTATAGATTCTTTCTATTCTATAGTTACTAAACTTGACATACTTCATTTTGTTTTCACTTTCCATTCATATCAATATATGTTATCCTAATTATATATAGTTAATGGGAGGTACATAAATGGATACCAACAACCTCAACCACCTTACAATCAAGGTCCTCCACAGAATAACAGCAATGGAATTGCTGTGACATCTCTCGTTCTTGGTATTCTAGCAGTTGTAACAGCCTGCTTTATCTTTATCGGATTGGGAATATGGGTTAGTCTCGTGTTAGCTATCCTAGCTACTATCTTAGAAGCTTGTAGCAAAAATAAAACAGGTTCTTTTGCTGGACAACGTCCTGGTACAGGAACAGCTGGTTTAGTGTTAGGTATTATTATGTTGGTTATAGATGTAGCACTAATACTACTTGCTATCATTATTGCTGCTACGGCTATTAGCGAACTTAGTCGTTGGCGTAATTTTTATTAATCGTATATTCTCTTGCAAAGAAAAACCAATTTCAGTTGAAATAGGTTTTTCTTGACTTATACTATCATATCAGTTATATTAATTTCGTAACAAAATTATATTACACGCTAGGGGAGCCGTTGGCTGAGACTGGTAATTTTTTTACCTAACCCTCAATACTTGAACCGGATAATACCGGCGTAAGGAAGCTTTTCATTACATACGATTACTACTTTAGTAATGATCATGCTCCCTCCTGGTGTACAATTTAAGGAGGTTTTTTTATGTCTATTTTTGCAAAGTACATGATTGACGAAGAAGGAGGACATTTCTATCAACTGACCACAGTTGGCTATATGGCTTTAATAGAAATAATGCTATTTATATTTGCCATTGGGTTCTTCCTATTCCGTAACAGAAACACGAAAAAAGCAGATACGAAGCAGCTTGTCTTTTCAGCCATGGCCATTGCCATAGCTATGGTGGCTTCTCTAATTAAATTAGTGCCTCTTCCTATGGGTGGATCCGTCACATTATTTAGTATGTTTTTCATCTGCTTGGTTGGCTACTTATATGGATTAGGGGCAGGGCTTACAGCAGCTATCTCCTATGGTGTTCTTCAGTTGATTACAGATCCATACATTATCAGCATCCCTCAAATGTTTCTTGATTACATCTTTGCCTTTGGAGCATTAGGTCTTGCTGGTATCTTTAGTAATAGTAAACATGGTATGATTAAGGGGTATATTCTTGGGATACTAGGTAGATATTTCTTTTCTTTTCTAGCTGGAGTAATCTACTTTGGTTCCTATGCTTCTGATTACAATATGTCTGCTCCAGTATACTCACTTTTATACAATGGTTCATACGTAGTACCAGAGGGTATCTTAACTATCATTCTCTTATCCTTACCAGCAGTTAGTAGTGCCTTTACACGTATCAAAAAAATGGCTTTAGAATAAGAATGCAAGAAAAGCCCACAGAGTCTTAAAAGACGCTGTGGGCTTATTGTATTTTATAATTATTACACTAACCTTCAATTGCAATATACTTCTTCTGCTCTACTTCCTTAGTTGGCTCCTTCTTTGGCACCATTAAGGTTAGAATACCGTTTTTAAAATTAGCCTTAATATCTTCCTCGGTGATTTCTTTCCCAAAGAAAAAGCTTCTCGAACAATTACCATATCTTCTTTCACGACGGATGTAATTACCTTTACGATCCTTTTTTTCATTCTCTTCTTTGAGTTCAGCAAATATGGTCAAATAACCATCTTTTAGATCTGCATGGATATCTTCCTTGTTAAATCCCGGAAGTTCAACCTCGATTTGATAATGGTCTTCTACCTCTTTTACATCGGTATTCATCAATCTGTTGCCAAAACCAAAGCTATTGAAATTAAACACATCATCAAAGATACGATCCATTTGATCCATTTCTTTAAAAATACTAGGTACTAAACTCATCATAAGTCATTCCTCCTTATTTGACTTTAATTTTCTTGATTTTTCAGTTCCATAAGACAATTAGCTTCTTGAAATTTCATTTCCATGGAAAGTATTTCTTTTATTTTGTTATATATGTTATATAACATTATACTAGCACTGTCAAGAGGTGAGTGCTAATTTTTTGTGAATTTTTTGTGAATGTTAGTTTACCATTATGTTTGAAGGATTTACTATAATGTATAAAATATTTATCTTAAAGTCTATAATTTTTCTACTAAAATATATTAACTCGTTAATTGTAAAATGAAACGCAACCCTTTCCCCTACAATTACCATGTTTATAGTAAGTAAAAATATATCCGCTAAGAGGTTGCATCTTAGCTTACAAAAGTCTAGTGTATGTCAAAGCACTAGGCTTTTTTTCTTGCGCTTTATTATGTATTCCTTTAATCTGAAGCTGTT
>JAEZQN010000335.1 GCA_023441145.1 Bacillota bacterium | reverse complement strand
ATGGTATATAGAGTGCCTGTCCCCATCTTGATACGTTCCTCAGTTAACTCTCTCACAAACTTCATAATACCGTATCCATGATTAGGTTGAAGCAATGCTAAAAGAGTATAAAAAGTAGTTTCTGTCATTGAACTGTATTTTTTAAGTATCTTTTCTTCCATACATCCTCCTGTTCTATGAATTAGTTATGTGGCTATCTTGCAAATGTCGTATATCAACATGTTGTATCTCGACATGTCTTATAACGATATAGTATTCTACTTCAACTTATATGTCAAGTAATACATATAAAAAACTTCCTGTACCTCATTTGAGATACAGGAAGTCCACATTTTTATATCTGAAAGAAACCTACAACCTCATCTAGCTTCTCTGCTGTTTTTTGATTTTCCATAGAATCTTTCAACATATCATCTGCCTTAGCTACAATATTTGCTATTCTGTTTGCTATATCGGCAGTTCCTTCAGCACCTTCCCCTGCTGCCGATGTTATTTCATCTATCGCTTGTCTCATTTGCTTCGTGGTGTCATATAAGTGTTCTGCTATTACATTTATCTCACCTACCACATCTTGAATAGTGTCGGCGTCTTGATCATAATTAATAATTGTGTCTACAAATATCTTATAATCATTTAAAACTTGATTGTCCACAAAATCAAGTAATGCTTGAGAATCCTTTACTACACTTTCTACTGCCTCAGAAACGTTATATGTAATATCATTAATCTTAGATACTGCATTTTTTGAACTTTCAGCCAAAACCCTAATTTCATCCGCTACGACTGCAAATCCTTTACCAGCTTCTCCAGCTCGAGCGGCCTCTATTGCAGCATTTAAAGAAAGCAGATTGGTCTGACTAGTAATTTGCAATATAGCCTGCGATAATTCTTTGATTTCTTCGATGGCTCCTGTTCTCTTAATGGATTCTCGTAACTGTGCATTGGATCTATCATAGATTTCAATTGTATTATGCTGGGATTTAATGGTCTCCTCTTTTAATTTTCCAGCACGATACTTTATCTCCTCTGCAAGTTTTTCCCCATTCAGAGTTCTCTCCTTCATATTTGAGATTTCTGTCTCTATTTCAAAAGTAGAAGCATTCATTTCCTCTGTTGATGCAGAAGTCTCTTGCATTCCTGCTGAGAGTTCCTCTGTTGTGGCTGATATATCTTCTATGCTAGAGTGTACCTCTTCCACTCTTGTTAGTATTTTATCAGAAATTGATTTCACATTTTTTGACTCATTCTTAATATTTTCTATAATATGGGTGATTTCTTTCTGCATATTCAAAGAAGAACGTGCAATCGCTCCAACTTCATCCTTACGCTTTAATAGTTTATCTTCTGTATTAAAGTTAAATCTTCCCTCCTCCATAAGTTTAAGCTTATGCTGGATCTTTTTAATTCCTTTAGCAATTGCATTACCAAATACATAAGTTACTATAACCGCTACAATTAGCAATATTCCTGACATCACCAGAAGTGACCTTATAGTATTGTTGATTTGTTCGGATATCACATCAGTATATATACCAACAAACCACATACCAATAATCTCACCATTATCGCCTTTTAATGGAACGTAATATGTTTGGGCAGATTTCCCTACAATATCCGCACTTCCTATATAATCGTTCCCTTGATTCATAACCTGTTCAATTACTGTTTCTGATGCCTGGGTACCAATCATTCGATTACCATCTTCATTTCGAACATTAGTAGCCACTCTTGTATCATTCTGAAAAATAGTTGCTATAAGATGTGTATCTCCTATGAACTCGTCTATAATGTCATTATTTTCGTTAATTATTGTATCTCCTTTGTAGAGCTTACCATCTATCACAGACCAACTTCCTTCATAAGCCCGATCTAACAACCGTAGCCCCATGTTAGAATAATTCTGTAACTCTTCTGTACTGTCATCAAAAATCATAATCGTTAGTGCTTTCTGCATAAAAAATGCAATAGATACTGTTAATGCTATAATAATACTCACTGATACAATTATAATTTTCCATTTAATTTTCATTTTCTTCCTCCTTATTTATGTGTGTACTTTTTTTAGTTATCCCATCACAAATTAGAATTGAAGCTTGATTACAATAAATACTATATTTTACAAAATATACTTCACATTTACTATATCGACAAAATATATACAGTACTTAATTACCCAAATACTACAATAATCATAAATAATTCAACATTATTCAACATAATAGGGCACTTTCAAATTAGACTTGCATATTTTGTAATAACTTGTATACTGTAACCATAGGAGTAAGATTTTGGTGATAGTAAACGGAGGGGACAATATTTTGGATCATTTAAAGAAACAAATTAATGAGATACTTAATAACCCAACGGAGGAAGAGGATTCCTCCTTATCATATACGGAACTATTTTCAGATTCCTTTATGATTGCTCATACGAATGAATTGTGTCTTCAGGATTTTCTCAAAGATGCTGGTTTCAAAGTTCACAATGAAGCAGACTTTGATGCCCTTCCTACAGTGGAACTAGATCACTATGTTTCCTCCCATACGAATTTTGAATCCTGGGAGCATATGAAAGCAGAAGCATTGGAACAC
>JAEZQN010000318.1 GCA_023441145.1 Bacillota bacterium | reverse complement strand
CACAGAAGGTATTAGACAATAAAGAAAGAATATATAACTTACAACATGCATTTGGACTTAATTCATTAAATAAATTTACTATAGAAGGTAAAAGAGTGTTATTAATTGACGATATATATACTACAGGGAGTACTATTGAAGTATGTTCTAATGAACTACTGGAAGCAGGAGCAGACAAAGTTTATTTTCTATGTCTTTGTATAGGAAAAGGCTTTTAGGAGGTGTGGGTATGGATGTGAGAAACTGTAAGAGTTGTGGTAAGCTATATAATTATTTTGGTGGACAGCCACTTTGTCCAACATGTTTAAATAGTTTAGAGGATACGTTTAAGTTAGTAAAAGAGTATATTTATGACCATCCACAGTGTGGAGTGCAGGAAGTGTCTGATGAGTTTGATATATCTACACAGCTAATTCATCGGTGGATTAGAGAAGAGAGGCTCTCATTTGCGGAGAATTCAGATGTAGGAATAGAATGTGAGCGTTGTGGAGTAATGATAAAGACAGGTAGGTATTGTAAGGGATGTAAGGACAAGCTTACTAATACCTTAGGGTCAGTGTATCGCAGCAATACTCCACCACCTGAAAAAAAGAAACAACAGAAGGTTAATCCAAAAATGAGATATTTTGGTGACGAATAAAGAAAAAGGTCTGTCGTAACAATTATGACAGACCTTTTGTGCTATATGTTTAATCGCATACCGTCTTCTTCAAGGACAATTAAGCCTTCCTTTAGAAGTCTACCAACTGCCCGCTTAAATGCGTTTTTACTTAGCTGAAATTCATGTTTTATATCTTCTGGATCTGATTTGTCATGATAAGGAAGAAAACCATTGTTATCATGCAGTTTCTTTAATATGATTTCCTTATCCTCGTCGATTTGTAGGTAAGCCTTTTCTCTTAGACTTAAGTCTAGCTTTCCATTTTCTTTTACTGTGATTACTCTAGCTTCTATCTTTTGACCAACCTCTACAGGATATACTAGCTCTTTTTTTGGAATTAAAGCAGAATACTTATTATCTACTGCAACAAAAGCACCGAACTGGTCACTGAGCTCGTATACAATACCAGTTACCCTATCGTCCTTCTTATAAGGAGAGTCAGTTAATAGGTATTCATATACCTTCATAGAAGCACAAAGGCGATGACTCTTATCGATATAGAGAGTAACTAATGCCTGCTGGCCTTTTTGGACCTTTCCTGTTTGCTCTTTAAAAGGAAGTAGCAAATCTTTAGCAAGTCCCCAGTCTAGAAAAGCTCCGATCTTTCCAACTTCTTTTACATTAAGTAGAGCAACTTGTCCTAAACAAAGGGGAGGAACAGTGGTAGTGGCGATTAAACGATCCTCACTGTCCTTGTAAAGAAATACTTCAATTTCTGTTCCTAACTTTGTGTCTGCAGGAACTTGTTTTTTTGGTAATAAAACTTTTGTCTCCTGATTTTGTGATGCGGCAAGATATACTCCAAAATCAGTAGTTTTTACTACTTGTAAGGTCTGCATCTGACCTAGTGCAAGATTTTCATTTATGCTCATGGATAACTCCTTTATTTGCTCGGTGGATTAGTTACTAGAATTGCCCCTGAATTCTAAAATGCAATATATTATTCCTTCGGTTCCGGCTAAAACAATAGTACATTTTTCTTTAGATAATGATACCTTGGGGTAAATGGTATCTCCTAATAAAGCGGATTTCTTATATTCAACTAACACTTCTTCAACAGTAAAATCTGCTGGAAGATATTCCGTAGCCATTTTAACATATTGTCCGTTGTTGACATGAAGGTTAGTATCCAAATTATTGCGAAAGACTTGAAAGGGTTCCCCTTCTGTATATTCAGATAAAACCTCCAGTTTCCTAGGGGATTCTTCCATAGGAAATGCTTCTTCTAGTTGGTATTTCTCAATTTCTATGCTGTTAGTACGGATAGGGCGTTGCTTTATCATGTCCATGAGAACCCAAATGGAATTGGCGGCAGCAATTAGCTCCCCGTTTGAGTCTGTCATAGTAAAGCTTCGATATCCAAACATAGCATTAAAGCTAGTAGGCCATGTGTTTATTGTAATTTCTTCTCCTAAATAGGGGAAACGTACTATCTTTAGATGCCAGTTGGTAATCATCCATACTTTATTCTGTTTTTCTAGATACTCAAGGCCAATACCAAGATGTTCAGAATGAAAAGTGGAGCAGTCCTGGAAATAGTTTATGATACCTGGAATATCTAGTTCTTTTTGTGCGTTCACTTCACTATATCGGATGCGACTTTTAAATGAATACATAGCATACTCCTTTGTTGGATTTGGTAATTAGGGCATTTTTAAAAGCTGTTTAGCCGGATAATTTACATATTACAAATTATAAACACTTCAAAGGGAAATTACAACATCAATTCAAATTTGCCTTAGTACTGGTATTTTTAATAAGGGAAGTATATAATAAGGAAAATGAAGTGGAATTACCATTTCAATATAGGTCTTATAAGGTTAGAACTAAAGAGAGAGAGAATAAAGAGAGAAAATAAGGAGAGATTTAGATGAAACAAATTATAAGCACTGATAAGGCTCCTCAAGCTATCGGGCCATATTCCCAAGCTGTTGAAGTAAACGGTTTGATTTTTACATCAGGAATTATCCCAATTAATCCAGCAACAGGGGAACTGGTAACAGGTACAATTGAAGAGCAGGCCACTCAAGCCATAGGTAACCTTAAAGCTCTGTTAGAAGCAGCTGGAACAAGCACTGATAAAGTGATAAAGACAACCGTATTTATTAAAGATATGAATGATTTTGCTAAAGTAAATGAGGTTTATGCTGGATTCTTTACTAAAGATTTCCCAGCAAGATCCTGTGTTGAGGTTGCTAGATTGCCAAAAGACGTATTAATTGAGATAGAGGCAATTGCAGAGAAGTAAAGAAGATTTACTTAAGGATGCTTTTATGAAAGGAGAAGTTTTCAATTGAACAATAATAGAGTAGCCCATGTAAATCAGGTCTTTCTTACGACGGTTCTGTCTTTTATGTTAGGGAGCTATCTTCTTAAGCTTATACAGGATTTAGGCATCATGCTTCCTACTTATGCTAGACTGCTGTATTCACAATTGATCTTAGTGTTGCCATCTATTGTTTATATGTGGATCAATAAAATAAAACTAAAAGAATTTATACGGTTTAAGAAGGTCAATTTTATTACAGTAGTACTCTTAATACTATTTGGTTTCTTTATTAGACCATTCATGGGTCTGTTAAGTGCGATCTCCATGATCTGGGTAAAAAATGAGATTGCAAATACGGCCAAAGATTTGCTTTCTGAAGTAAATTTTGGACTGGCTTTATTTTTTATTGCTATTATTCCTTCTATCTTTGAGGAAGTTGTTTATCGTGGAGTCTTTTATAATGAGTATAGAAAAGTAAGTACTAGAAAGGCTGTACTCTTAAGTGGCCTTCTATTTGGACTTATTCACATGGATTTGAATCAATTTTTCTATGCTTTTTTTATGGGTGCTATTTTTGCTTTGGTTATAGAAGCAACAGATTCTATCTTGGCTTCTATGATTGTGCATTTTACGATTAACGGAAGCTCTTTGGTATCTATGATAATGGTACTTTGGCTTGAAAAGCAGACTGGCAGCGCTGGAAATACTACCTTATTAGATAGTTCTACTTTATCTAGGGAGGAAATCCTTAATTTATTACCATCCTTAATAATACCAGCATTTATGGCTTTGGTAATTAGCTTTTTACTATATTATGGAATCGCAGTTTATAACAAGAGGATAGAGAATGTAAAACAGATATTTATGAAAGAAGTAATTGAAGATAAATCGTGTAATTTAATTACGCGACCTTTAGTGATTGGTCTTGGTATTTGCTTGTTGATCATGTCTGTAAGTGTGGTTTCATAGGAACGGATAGGTTTTGATAACTATAGAAAATGTGGATAGTTTACGGTAAACTACCCACATTTTTTATTACATAGGTTTGTATAATGTCGCTGATATAACCCGCCTCGGGTGGAGAGATCTGAACTAGGTTTGAGTTGAAGGATTGTTCCATCATCATTTTGCTACAGCATCTTTTGGTATTGTTATAATTATGCTATAATAAAAAAGTCGGATATTCATAAGTTACTTTAATTATATGGAATAGAATTAATATTGAATTAAGAAGATGTCGCCTATGTTATATTGTAAATAGGTGTTTCAAGTAAAAATACATAAAGAGTGAAAGGAAGATGTTTATGAGTCAAGTGCATGATTTAATAATTATAGGAAGTGGTCCAGCAGGTCTGGCAGCAAGTATCTATGCTAGTCGTGCAGAGTTAGATACTATAGTAATTGAGAAAAACATGATGAGTGGTGGACAGATTATTAATACCTATGAGGTAGATAATTATCCAGGCATACCAGGCATTAGTGGTTTTGATTTGGCTGTAAAGTTTAGAGAACACTGCGACAAGCTAGGTGCAACCTTTATAGAGGGAGATGTTGCAAATTTTACCGTAGAGAATCAAATAAAAAAAGTAACCTTGGATTCTGGTGAAGACTATTATGCAAAGGCTGTCATTATTGCTACTGGAGCGGTTACTAGAAAACTTGGGGTTAAAGGAGAAGAAGAATTCTCAGGCTTAGGAGTCTCTTATTGTGCCACCTGTGATGGAGCCTTTTTTAAAAACAGAACTACAGCAGTAGTTGGTGGTGGGGATGTAGCAGTAGAGGATGCTATCTACCTAGCTAGGCTTTGTAAAAAGGTCTATGTAATCCACCGTAGAAATGAATTTAGAGCGGTGAAAAGTCTTGTTTCTCAGTTGATGAAACTAGATAATGTGGAGGTTATCTGGGATTCTGTAGTAGAGGAAATTAAAGGGGCAGAAGTTGTTCATGGAATTGAACTAAAGAATGTGAAAACACAGGAAAATAGCCATATACCAGTGGATGGAGTCTTTGTTGCAGTAGGGTATGATCCGGCTTCTGAGGTATATAAACAAGTGATTGAAGTGGATTCTCGTGGATACATAGTAGCAGACGAGACTTGTGAGACCAACGTACCAGGAGTGTATGCGGCTGGGGATATTCGGACTAAGGCATTAAAGCAGATTATTACAGCTGCAGCTGATGGTGCAAATGCGATTACAAGTGTAGAAAGATATCTTACAACAGTTTAGAAATAGTATGTAACATATATTTAATGTATATTATTGCAAAACACACAAAAACAAATATAATTTGGATTATAATTTGTAAAAAAAATGTAATAATCACAGGATATTAGCTTGACTTGTATTTAATAATTTGTTATAATAGCCTTGTTCAGTTAATAATTTTGTAATAAATAAGATGATTATTTAATAATTGGAGGAAGATAGTATGAATAAGGCTAGACTAATTAAATCAGCTTTATATATGACGTCTGCGATTGCTGTAATGGTAGCTGCAAAGAGTGCTCCAGCAGAAGCGTCTGATAAGAGTTCTACTGTTAACAATGGTGAAATTGCTTTAGTGAATTCAGTTTCAGAATATAGTAACAATTCATTAGCTGGTATCTCACTTTCTTTAGATAAATATTATACACTAACCCCTGATGAATCATCAGGACAGTTAGGCAATACGTCTTTAGGATTATCTTCTATTCCAAGTAAGGATGTAGCTAATGAAGGAGCAGCACCATCTGCTGTACCATCTGCAGTTCCAACTGTAGAGCCAACTGTGGCTCCAACAGAGAAGCCAGTTTCTAAGTTTGTTGATACAGGTATTTCTATAGCAGATAACTATGTTAACATTCGTTCAAAAGCTAGTACAGACAGTGAGATCGTTGGTAAGTTATATACAGGAGCAGCAGCTTCTATCGTTGAAACCAAGGGTGAGTGGGTTAAGATTAAATCCGGTAGTGTGACGGGATACATAAAGAGTGAGTATCTTGCAATTGGTGAAGCAGCTGAGAAGATTGCTGATAAATATGGAAAGAGGATTGCTACTGTAGCTACCACTACAATTCGACTTAGAGAAAAACCTAGTACAGATAGTAGAACACTTGCATTATTAGCAGAAGGTGAAAGCTATTCTGTATCCAAAGCCAATGATAAATGGGTTAAAGTTTCTGTAGATGATGTTATAGGTTTTCTTGCAATAGAATATGTTACTGTAGATACTAAATTTGATAAAGCAGTATCTATTGAGGAAGAGCAGAGAGCTGCGCAGGAAGAAGAAGAGAGAAATAGTTCTAATAACGATTCTGATAACAAACCTAGTTCAGGATCAGGTTCAGGTTCAGGCTCTAGTGATTATTCATCTAACGATGATGATGACTATAGTAGTTCTGTTAGTGGTTCAGCCGTTGTTCGCTATGCTAAGAAGTTCCTTGGTAATCGATATGTAAGAGGAGGCAATAGCTTAACTCGTGGAACAGACTGTTCAGGATTTACTAAATTAGTGTATGCGCATTTTGGTTATAGCTTACCTAGAACTTCAGTAGCACAGAGAGGTTCTGGTAGACGTGTAAGTATGAGTGATTTGAAGGTTGGAGATCTTCTTTGCTATAATCGTCCATATAACCATGTAGCGATTTATATTGGTGGAGGAAAAGTAATCCATGCAAGTACTCCAAGCTCTGGTATTATTATTTCTAGTATGAATCTTGGTTCTAGACCGATTGCGGCTAGAAGAATAATAAATTAATCATTAAAGAGTAACACCCTATGTTTTGGCATAGGGTGTTTTTTTGATATATAGTCATTTACGGGAAAATGTAGCTATTATAGAATTAAGGCATAAATTGTAATTTTTGCATAATAGTGCTATAATACATCTGATATACTTTGTAATGTAATATGCAATAATGGAGGTTATAACATGGATAAGGGATATGAGAGAAGAAAGTATCATAGATTGCCGATTGAATTACATTTGGCAATTAGCCATATGTTCCGGCAGGACTACGAGGAGATTGGAGGTCTAGATGCTGATATTAATGTTTTTGATATCTCCAAGTCAGGAATTGGCTTTGTAAGTAGTGCAGGATTACCAATTAATTATTATTTTGATGCTAAGATTATTTTAGGTGAGAAGGATTATTTTAGCACGGTGGTTAAGGTTGTTAGAAAGGGTATAAACACAGAGAGTGAGTACGTGTATGGGGCTGAATTCGTTGGCTTAGCTCCTTTTTTGGCAGACAAAGTGGACAAATATGAGAGAAAGCTGAAGTTATCAGATAACGCGAAATAGGACGTATTTTAATAGTTTGAAAATACATATATATTTCAAAAAGTTATTGAAATAGAAGAACAATTTGAAATCAGGAAAATATGCTTGACATATGTGTAATTGTACAAAGTGCACAAAAAAAGTATTCGTATTGTGTAGAATAACAAAATATCCATCATTTGGTGTGGATATTCTGAGTAATTCTATCCACATTAAAAACTCCCCATTTTGCAACATTTCTTAGTTATGCACAAGGTTATCCACTTTATCCACAAGATTAATAACTGTATAAAAAGTTAAAATATCGTGTCAAGCACGAATATGTGTTTTGTAGTAAGTGTTAAAAATAGTTTAAATAACTATTAAATTCATATGAAAATGGATAACCTAATTGTCAAAAAACATTACAACATTTTCAAAAAAGACCCAACTGTTTGATAAATAAGTTATAACTAGAAAGACGAAATCATATATAAGCAAGTTAGAGAAATAAGGACGAAAGTCCTATGAACACAGTGCTTCAGGAAGAGCTTTTCTTATTTGACAGAAAGCAATATTGCTTGATATATTTTTCATTTATGGTATAATTTTTATAAGAAGCAGCATTGCTAATGCTGTATTCTTAGCTGAAAATTTAGCTTTTACCTGACAGATATCCAATGATATTGAGTAAAGGCAAAAGGAGTTGGTTCGTATGAAGTATATTATAAGTGGTAAGAACATCGATGTAACGGAAGGTTTGAAGACAGCTGTATATGATAAAATCGGTAAGCTTGAAAAATACTTTACATCAGATACCGAAGTACATGTTACTTTTAGTGTACAGAAGGACAGGCAGAAAATCGAAGTAACAATTCCTATGAAAGGAAGTATAATCCGCGCGGAGCAAGTAAGTACAGATATGTACGTATCCATCGATTTGGTGGAAGAGATTATTGAACGTCAGCTTAATAAATATAGAACCAAGCTTATTGAACAACAGCAAGCAGCCATTCATTTTAATTCTTCTTTCATAGAGGAAGAGGATGATGCTCCAGAAGAAGCGATTAATATTATCCGTTCCAAACGTTTTGCTATGAAGCCTATGGATGCAGAAGAAGCTTGCATACAGATGGAGCTTTTAGGACATAACTTTTATGTATTCCGTAATGCAGAAACCAATGAGGTTAATGTAGTTTACAAGCGTAAAGGTAATACTTATGGTTTGATAGAACCAGAATTTTAGTAATTGACTATGAATTAGTAAAAGGGGCTGTAAAAAAAGTCCCTTAAAAGAAAAAATCGCTTAGACCGTGAGGTTTAAGCGATTTTTTGGTATAATTAATTATGCAAACAACTAATAACACCAATGGTAATTATACCACTCGTCAGCTGAAATTACCATTGGAAAT
>JAEZQN010000271.1 GCA_023441145.1 Bacillota bacterium | reverse complement strand
GGCAATTAGCCAGAGTAACTTATACAGGACAGATGAGTAATCTGATAGAGCAAGTGGAACATCTTAGCCTATCCTATGAGAATATTCTAGTACTGGGAGGAAACTGCATGATTACGGCTATCCTCTTTGTTGTCTTGTTTAAAAAGCGTAATCTTCATTAAATTTGCAAAAACTCTATATTTCGACTTTGTTTTTTGCTACAATACAAGTATTAACAGATACGAGAGGAATATGACATGAAAAACATACAGAAGATTAATATTGCTAAACTAGAAATGACGACCTCTATGGTAATCTTCGGAACCATAGGAATCTTTGTGCACTATATCCCCCTGCCTTCTAGCATGTTAGCGTTGGTGCGGGGTATTGTGGGAGTAATATTTTTGTTACTTGTAGTGGTAAGTACCAAGAAGAACATGTCTCTATCGGCAATTAAAAGAAACCTATGTTTTCTCATACCATCAGGAATCGCCATAGGAATCAACTGGATTCTTTTATTTGAGGCTTATCACTATACCACGGTAGCAACAGCTACTCTTTGCTATTATCTAGCACCAATTTTTGTTATTCTCATTTCTCCTCTTATGTTAAAGGAGAAATTGACTGTAAAGAAAATTCTTTGTTCCTTAGTCGCCTTAGGAGGTATGGTATTTGTTTCAGGCATACTAGAAACTGGGGTACAGGATTTTTCTGAGTTAAAGGGAATACTATTTGGATTAGGAGCTGCCCTCTTTTATGCTACCGTAATTCTTTTGAATAAAAAACTGAAAGACATTTCAGCCTATGATAAAACTATAGTGCAGCTAGGGGTTTCTGTGGTGGTTCTGTTACCTTATACCCTAGTAACTCAGTCTATTGACCTAAGTATTTTGTCACCAAGAATCCTCGTGTTATTACTTATCGTAGGTATTGTACATACTGGTATGGCGTATGCCTTGTATTTTGGCTCTATGAAGGAGTTAAAAGCCCAGACTGTGGCGATTTTTAGCTACATCGATCCGGTGGTGGCAATTCTACTGTCTGCTTTGTTTTTACACCAAGGGTTAGGACTTACTGGTATGCTTGGAGCAGTAATGATTTTAGGGGCAACCTTTGTTAGTGAAACTGTCTCCTAGAGGTAAGGAGTGAGAAAGTTTGATACTAATAGTAGAAGATAATAAAGATGTAAATCATGTATTAAAAGAGGCTCTGGAGCAGGCAGGTTACCTTTCAGAGTCTGTTTATGATGGGCTGACAGCCATGGATTACCTTAAGACAAAGAACTATGAGCTAGTGCTTTTAGATATTATGCTACCGTATCGTAGCGGTGACCAGCTACTTAAGGAGCTTAGAACCTTTTCTCAGATTCCTGTTATTGTGATTTCTGCAAAAGATATGGTAGGAACCAAGGTGGATCTACTAAAATTAGGGGCAGATGACTATGTGACCAAACCCTTTGACTTAGATGAGGTAGTGGCAAGAGTGGAGTCTAATTTAAGACGGTATGTGACCCTCGAAGCGAAAGAGCAAATACTGCATTTTCATGAACTCTCCCTTGATGTAGAAGCAAAACGAGCTATGGTAAATGAAACTGAGCTGGACCTTACAGCAAAGGAGGTTGCCATCTTAGAGCTATTTCTTCGCAGTCCCAAGAAGGTTTTTACCAAGGCCAACCTGTATGAAACCATATGGAATGAAACCTATTATGGAGATGACAATACCATCAAGACACATATGAGTAATCTGAGAAGTAAGCTAAAGGAGGCCTCCCCTAATGGCGAGTATATTGAGACTGTCTGGGGACTGGGCTATCGAATGAAGGAAAGCTAGAAGTTTATTGGATTCTTTACCTTTTTTTCAATACACTTAATCTTTTCTTAACCATTCCCTATTAGAATAAAGGTAGGAAAGAGAAAGGAAGGGTAGTATGGAACAATATGTACTAAAGACTCAAAGTGTCACAAAAGAATTTCGTGACTTTAAAGCCTTAGATAATGTGAGCATTACTTTAGAATCTGGAAAGATATATGGTCTCATTGGAAAAAATGGAGCAGGCAAAACAACCCTCATGCGACTAATTGCAGGGCTTAGTTTTCCTACAGAGGGTAGTCTCTCCTTGTTTGGCTCTGTTACGGGCAAAGAGTATCAGGAGGAACTAAAGCGTCTTGGTTGTCTCATTGAATATCCAAGCATGAACGGTGCTATGACAGCCAAAGAAAATCTGAAGCTTCATCGAATAATGAGAGGAATTCCGGATAATAAGCTAGATGAGGAATTACTGGAGCTAGTAGGATTAAAGGATACGGGGAAGAAGAAGGTAAAGGATTATTCCCTTGGTATGAAACAAAGACTTGGCATCGCCATTGCCCTCATCGCTAACCCAGAGCTACTGATTCTAGATGAGCCGGTTAATGGATTAGACCCTATCGGTGTCGTTGAAATAAGAAATTTAATCAAACAGATCTGTAAGGAGAGGAATATCTGTATATTGATTTCCAGTCATAATCTGCCGGAGCTATTTCAAACTGCTACCGACTATATTATCATTGACCAAGGAAAGATTATGCAGACCTTAACCTTAGAAGAATTAGAGGAGCGTTGTAGCCATCACCTTAATGTGGAGTGTGAGGAAATAGAGAAAGCAGTTTGGGTACTAGAGGAAATTCTTCATACCAACAGATATAGGGTGTTGGAGAATAAGAGTATCCAAATCTACGACTTTATCCAGGATAGAAGGGCTGTTATGAAAGCCTTTGTTGAACATGGAATCCTTCCAACCAAATTTGTGGTAGAGGAAGAAACCTTGGAGAACTATTTTCTTTCTGTCATAGGAGGTGGAGATCATGATTAATCTAATTCATGCAGAATTTTATAAATATAGAAAATCACTTGCACTAAAAATTTGCTTATTAATAACTACCATTTGTGCCATACTTCTTGGAGTATTATCCAATGGAGCTGCTAAGGGTACCGTCAATATAACTCCAGACTCTCTATCGGGACTGTCTGACATCTTTATCCTCTCAGTATTGGGAGCCTTAATGGCAGGCTTAGCGATTTGCGGAGACTTTGACACTAAGAATATTCATGATGCGATTTCCTGTGGACGACGAAACATTGTCATCAGTAAATCCATTGGATACTGTGTTATCATTGCCTTGTTAACATTACCGTATGCCATTGCAGGTTTTGTAGGCTTTGTTAGTGAAGGAGAGTTCCAGTCAGCCTTAGCCTATTCCACCAATATGTCCATGATGGCGAATCCTAGTAATTATCCAGTAGATGGAGCGGGTATTGCTAAGGCCATTGAGGTTTTGCTCATTAATATTGTGCTATATGCGGCAAGGCTAAGCTTTTGTATTCCAATTGCCTTTAAAGTAAAGAAGTCCGTAGTAGTTACTGTGGTAGGTGTAGTGCTAGGATTCTTGTGTGATTTCTTCGTGAATATGATAAGTAAGATTCCAGTATTAGATACCATTGTGGAGTATACACCATTTTCCTATCCTATGATTTCCCTTGATATGGGACAGGGAGAATTACTAAAGATTCTTTGTATTTCCATCGGCTTTATAGTTCTTATGATAGCCTTAACCAATGTGCTGTTTAAAAAAGATGAGATTAAATAGGAGTGAATGTACTTGAGTTATATCATTGTAGGACTAATCGTGTTGTGTATTGTCCTTGTATGCTATATTTTGTTTTTGCGAAAACAAGTAGAGCGAATCAACAGCATATTGGAGAAACGATTGCAAAGTGGGTCAGCTCAGCTTGTTAGTATTGAACTGTTAGATAAGAGACTAAATGAGCTTACCATTTCCATCAATCAATGCCTTAAGGCGGAGGAGACCCTCCGTCTTAAGGTCGTTCATGAGGAGCATGATTTTAAACAGTTAATTGCCAACATCTCTCATGATCTTCGTACGCCCTTAACTGCCATAAAAGGATATCTACAGTTACTGGAGAAGGAAACCGTAGCTCCTAAGCAAAAAGACCGTATTGCTATTATGAATGCCCGTATTACTGAGCTTGAATATCTCATTCATCAGTTTTATGAGTATTCCTATCTATTGGATATGAAGCCAACGGTAGAAATCACTTCCTTTTCCTTATCCAATATGGTAGCAGAATGTCTTGCTTCGATTATTCCAGAATTTGAACAACGTGGACTTACACTAGAACTAGAGGAAAGTAACATATGGGTAGAGGCAGATGTAAACATGACTCTTCGAATTATTCAAAATCTTCTTCGTAACTGTGTGGCTCACGCCAGTCACAGCGTCAAAGTGGAGCTAAAGCAGGAAGATAGGGTGTCGTTACAGATAAAAAATGATATGAAACTTGATAGCCAGATTGATGTAACACGGATATTTGATCGCTTTTATGTTGCAGACTCCTCTAGGAAGACAACGGGCCTTGGGCTTTCCATAGTAAAGCTACTAGCCACCAATATGGGCTGTGAGGTAGAGGCTCATCTTAAAGAAAATTGGATTACCTTTATCTGTTATTTTTCCCAAAAAGTGGTATAGTAAGCGAAAGGAGAGTGGTGGAAGATGAAGGTTTTTGTAGTATACGCACATCCAAGTAGTAATAGCTTTACTTATCAAGCCAAAGAGAAGTTTTTAGAAGGACTTACCGCGGCAGGCCATACCTATGAAGTGTCAGACTTATATGCCATGGATTTTAAGGAGACCTTTACCGAAGAGGAGTATCTACGGGAAGCCTTTTATGAAGAGGACCTACCAGTTCCAACGGATGTATTAGAGGAGCAGAGAAAGTGTAGGGAAGCAGATGCCATTGCATTTATCTATCCTGTGTTTTGGACGGAAGCACCAGCCAAGCTTGTAGGTTGGTTTCAACGGGTTTGGACCTATGGTTTTGCATACGGAGATTCACCAGCCCTATCTCCTTTTAAAAAGGCAGTTTTCCTAGTTACCATGGGAGGGAGTTTGAAAGACCCTATTCGTAGGCAGCAGGTGGAAGCTATGGAGACAGTGATGTTGGGGGACCGTATCAATACAAGGGCAGAAGAGAAGAAAATGTTTGTGTTTGATGAAATGACTCGTGGTACTGACAATGAAGGAAGTCGAGAAGAGGGTCAGGCAAGATTTTTAAAGCAAAGCTATGAAATAGGTAGAAGTTTATAGAGAGAAAGAGGACCGTATGGTAAGACAAGGTTCTCTTTTTATTTTACGCAGACAAAGATAAACTTTAAATATAAATGTGCATCATCAGGATACACGGCATTAATGAGACTGATACTATATACATCAGAGCACATAGTGAAATCATGTTTTGTGGCATACTCGCTCATCTTTTGGTAGAGGAGGGTAATATCCTCAGACTGGCTTCGGTATACGCAACATAGAATTTGTTCAAGGGGAAGAGAGGTAGTGTCTTCTCCCTTACTTTTTGTAAAGCTCACAATATGATCATAACGGTATCCACCTTGGTGAAAATCTTTTAAGGAGATGGCTACACCAATAGGAAACGTGGTGGTCTCATAATCGTTTTGACATCGTAAAATATGGCGCTTTAAATCTGGCAGCAAGTCCTCAGCATGGTAGGCATTTATTCCAATCTTTGTTTTACGGAAACGAATAGAACGTGGCAAGGTAGATAGAATAGGCTCTGCATCTGGACAGGAGCGCATCTTATCAATTAGTAGTAAGGACATAGAAAGGGAAGCAATCTTGTGCTCTAATTCCTGCTGCATTTGTAGAAGAGCATCGTATTGCTTATTAATAAAGGGGTCAAAGGCTTCTGGACTTTCGGCTTTAAGAAAGGCACGGATTTCATTTACTGGACAACCCAAGTTTCGAAAGGTAGCAATGAAATAATAGGAGGTCATCTGGGCATAACTGTAGTAACCATAATTGTTGTTTGGATTTCTATGTGGAATAAGGATGCCCTCTTTCTCATAGTAACGCAAGGTATCCCTAGTGGTATTGCATAGCTTGGCAAAGGCACCAGCTGGGATACAGTATTCATTGGACACATTCATACCATCTACCTCCTCTTGACATGGGTGTAACCCCCACCTTTATAATAACTCTTAATTTATTGGAAATCAATGGATTTCACAGATGAAGGAGGATGGAAATGAATATTTTAAAAAAGGTGTATTGTAGAGCATTTCAGGGAGGTTTTCGTATTGCAATTCCGTTGCTACCATACAGGGAACCTGTTATTATGAACTCAATAGATGAGGTACCGAAGTTACTTCAAGCCAAGAAGATAAAGAGACTATTATTAGTGACAGACCAGGGGATTCGTCAGATAGGACTGACAAAACCCTTTGAAGATGGCTGTAAGAAGGCAGGAATTACTGTATTTATCTATGATGAGACCGTAACTAATCCTACCGTTGCAAACGTAGAAGCAGCCAGAAAGATGTATCTTAAGTATCACTGTGAAGCCTTGTTGGCTGTAGGGGGAGGTTCAGCTATGGACTGTGCCAAAGCTACTGGTGCAAGAATTGTAAAGCCTAAGAAAAGCCTTTCCTCGATGAAGGGAATTCTAAAGGTACATAAACGTCTACCACTCTTAATCGCTGTACCAACCACTGCTGGCACAGGTAGCGAGACTACCGTGGCCGCTGTCATTACAGATGAAAAAACCAGTCGAAAGTATCCAATCAATGATTTTCCTCTTATCCCACACTATGCAGTACTAGCACCAGAGCTTACCGTAGGTTTACCAAAAGGTCTTACTGCCACAACAGGTTTAGATGCCCTGACTCATGCTGTAGAGGCATACATTGGTCGTTCTACTACAAAAAAGACTAGAAAACAGGCGATAAGGGCAATTGAGCTAATCTTTGAGAATCTGCCAATCGCTTATCAGGAGCCAGAGAATCTTAAGGCTAGAGGGGCAATGCTTCGGGCTGCTTATTTGGCAGGATGTGCTTTTACGGTATCCTATGTTGGATATGTACATGCAATAGCCCATTCCCTTGGTGGCCATTATCATACCCCTCACGGCTTGGCAAACTCCGTACTTCTTCCTTATGTATTAGAAGGCTATGGCAGTCACATTTATAAGAAATTATGGAAGCTAGCCATTCATACAGGTCTGGCTTCGTCCAATGTGACCTATGAAGTAGGAGCCAAATTGTTTATTCAAAAAGTATGGGAGTTAAATCGTCAGATGGAGATACCGTCTACCATACCGGAGATTAGAGAAGAGGATATTAAACTGTTAGCCCGTTTTGCAGACCAGGAGGCTAACCCTTTATATCCAGTTCCTGTGCTTCTTAATGCCAAAGAGCTAGAAAAATATTATCGGATTGCAAAAAATGGGAAGATGAATTAAGATAGAGGGAATAACATAGCTAGCATAATAGTTGGTGTATAATAGCTGGTAGAACAAGAAAGGAGCCGCTATGACTGAAAAAGAAATTAATAAAATTGTAGATAAGCAGAGAGCTTTTTATAGAACAGGAAAAACAATACCCGTAGAGTTTCGTATAAAGATGTTAAAGAAGCTAAAAGCAGCCATTATCACAAGAGAGGCTGAGATACATGCTGCTCTTAAAGAAGATTTAGGGAAAAGTGGAATGGAATCCTATATGTGTGAGACGGGAATGGCACTAGAAGAGCTTAGCTACATGATTGCTCATACCAAGAGATTTGCAAAGAATAAGAGAGTGGCTACCCCACTTGCACAATTTGCAGCAAGAAGCTTTAAAAGTCCAATTCCTTATGGGACAGTTCTTATCATGAGCCCATGGAATTACCCGGTGCTTCTTACCATTGGACCCTTAATTGACGCTATGGCAGCAGGCAATACCGCAGTAATTAAGCCAAGCGCTTATGCTGCGACAACTAGTAAGGTCATGGAGAGCTTGATTCGTGATAACTTCCCACCAGAGTACCTATATGTAGTAACAGGTGGACGGGAGGAAAACCAAGCCCTATTAAAAGAACACTTTGACTATATCTTCTTTACCGGTGGCAAAACCGTAGGGCGTCAGGTGATGCGTATGGCAGCAGAGAATTTGACTTCAGTAACCTTAGAGCTTGGTGGAAAGAGTCCATGTATCGTAGATGCTACTGCAAAGATTCCCCTTGCAGCCAAACGAATTGCCTTTGGTAAATTCTTAAATTGTGGTCAGACCTGCGTGGCTCCTGATTATATATATTGCCACACTTCTGTAAAAGAGCAGTTGGTTGCAGAATTAAAACGACAGATTACAAAGCAATACGGAGAAAAACCACTTAAAAATCAGAACTACGGTAAAATCATCAATGAAAAACATTTTACACGTTTGCTTGGGTTAATAGATTCTAAAAAAATAGTTCATGGTGGAGAGGTAAATAAAGCTACCAATCAGATCGAACCGACAGTGTTGGATGGAGTAACTTGGGAGGATGCTGTTATGCAGGAGGAGATTTTTGGACCAATCCTACCAATTCTCACCTTCGACAGTCTGGATGAAGTTATTTATAACGTCAATGAGAATGACCGTCCCCTAGCCTTATACCATTTTACACAGAGTAAAAAGAATCGAGACAAGATTTTAAAAGGTTGTACCTTTGGTGGCGGATGTATCAACGATACCATTATTCATTTAGCAACAAGCAATATGGGCTTTGGTGGTGTATCCGAAAGTGGTATGGGTTCCTACCATGGCAAGGCTGGCTTTGACACCTTTACCCACTATCGTAGTATTGTAGATAAGAAGACTTTTATGGATCTACCAATGAGGTATCAGCCTTATACTTCTTTATATGAGAAACTGATACGAATGTTTTTAAAATAAGGAATAGCCAAGAGAAATATGAAAGGATTTATATATGGAAAGGAAGTGAGAATATGAGAATGTGGAAAGATACAGGCCAATAATCCTTAGCCCGAGGTCCACCTATTCAATCATAAAACTGTATAAAAATGATTTTATTAGGAGGACAAAATGAATACCAAAAAATATTATGTTTATCAATTTGTAAAAGACTTAATGCCTATTTATTCTATTTTCATGCTTATGTTTGAAAATGGTGGCATGGCTATCTCAGAAATATTCCTTTTACTTACGATTTGGAATATCCCAGTGATTCTTCTAGAAATTCCAAGTGGAGTGTTAGCGGATCGCTGGAGCCGCAAGAATCTAATCGTAATTGGCAGTCTTTTAAAAACCTTATGCTTCGTAGCCTGGATTACTTCGGGCAGTTTTACCTTATATGCAATAGGCTTTGCATGTTGGGGCATAAGTTGTGCATGCACTTCAGGTGCAGAAGAAGCCCTTATTTATGATTCTCTTAAAATTGAGAAGAAGGAGGATCAGTTTGAAAAAGTAATCTCTAGGGGGAGATTTCTTTCGTCATTTAGTATTACCCTTGCTTCCCTTGCTGGTGGTTTTCTTATGATGTATATTGGAGCCAATGTTGCTTTGATGATTTCGATCATTTTTGGTGTCATTTCAATTTATATATCACTATCCTTTAAAGAAGTGAACTTAAGCAAACATCAGAAAAAGAGTAGTATGAAAATACCCACGATACTAGCAGATGAAGTTACCTTTTTTAGAAAAAATAAAAGTACTGCAATCTTGGTTTTACTATTTATTTTTGTCATTGGTACTGCAGGTGTGTTAGA